>JAIXSW010000393.1 GCA_027484495.1 Gammaproteobacteria bacterium | reverse complement strand
TGCGCTTGATGCAGAGATCCGTACCAAGGCGTTTGAGTTGGCAAAACCAACCAAAGACAAAGCGGTCAGCTTCGGCAGCACCAAACTGCAAAGTGGTGATGCAGCGCTGGTATTGGTCAGTAAAGTGACTGATGTGCCGGCCCAAGGCGAGCCGGCACAGGCAGAGCTGGATAATCTGGCAAACCAATTGAGTCAGTCTCACTTTGCGATTGTGCAAAAAGCACTGCGGGAACGTTCAGAAATCAGTCGAAATCTGGCTGTGTTAACTGCTGCTACCGAACAACAGTAACGTTGAATAACATAAAAAAGCCCGCGCAGCGGGCTTTTTTTTATGGTCGGAGCGACGGTGCCCGACACCTGGTAATTTTGAGCCGATTTTAAGGTCGGACAGTATTGGCCATAGCTTGTAATGTATGGCTCAGTATTGCACGCTATTAATTAGCTTACGGCTGAATTCGTGAGCCGGGTTGGCGAAAATCTCAGCCGTCGGACCATAATCCAGGCACTCGCCGCGATGTAGCACCATCGTATGATCGGCAAAGTGTCGCACCAGCCGCAGCTGGTTTGTGATCAGCAGATAGGCAATACCAGTGTTTTGCTGCAGCTCCAGCAACAGGTTGACGATTTGTGCCCGTAACGACGGGTCCAATGCAGTCAACGCTTCGTCCAGAATCAGCACTTTTGGATCCAGGATCAAGGCGCGCGCCAGTGCGACACGTTGCAGCTGACCACCAGAGAACATATGCGGATAATAATTGGCATGTTCATTTAATAAACCCAACAGCCTCAGCGTTTGGCTGATTTTCTGCTCACGCTGTTCAAAACTCAGCACCGTACTGTAGCGCAGCACGGCATGCAGGATCTCGGCAATTTTCTGATTTGGATTCAGGGAGCGGGCCGGGTCCTGAAAGATATAGCGGATAAACTGATTTGTTTTGCGATACTCACTGCAATTGATCTGACTGCCGGCATACCAAATTTCGCCCTGATCCGGTTGTTCAATCCCGACTAACAGTTTTGCCAGCGTGCTTTTACCAGAGCCTGTTTCACCAACAACAGCCAGTGTTTCTCCCGCTTGCAGGGTAAAGCTGACACCGGCCAGCGCTATGATTTCTTTATGGTTAAACAGACCGGTTGCTTTACGATATGTTTTGCCAAGGTTGCGTACTTCGATCAAATCACTCATCGGCACTGCTCCGCTGAATGGGGAAATGGCAGCTGAAAAAGTGGCTTTGCTGGCGTTCAAGTTGTGGCGTTTTCACACACTCTTTACGCGCATTTGGGCAACGTGGTCCCAGTCTGCAGCCAATCGGCAAGTGTTGCAGCGTAGGAATGCTGCCGTGCAATGCATAAAGTTGTTGTTTGAAACCCAGATCTGGCTGGAACTCCGGCACACTGCGGATCAGCGCATCGGTATAAGGGTGTCGTGGGTTTTGCAGCAAGCCCGCAGTATCACCAGCTTCAACCAGCTGACCACAATACAACACGCTCAGCGTGTCGGTATTTTTTGCCACAGTCTCCAGCTCGTGACTGATCAGCAGAATAGACGTGCCTTTGAGCTGATTAAAGCTTGCAAGCAGGCGGAACAGTTGGGCCTGCGTAGTACTTTCCAACGCGGTCGTCGGTTCGTCGGCGATCAGTAGTTTCGGATCTTTGGCGATGGCCATCGCAATAGATATTTTTTGACACACCCCTTCCGACAGCTGATAGGGATAACTGTTCAGTACGGCCTGGTGATCACGGATCCCGACTTTATGCAGCAGATTCACCGCGCGTTTGCGGCGAAAATAACCACGTTGCCACCAGGAGACACCTTCGAGCAAGTGATCGGGCACGGATTCAGCCAGTTGCTCGCCGATTGGCGCTGTTGGATCCATGCTACGACTGGGTTCCTGATAGATCATCGCGATGTCACGGCTGATGATCTCACGTTGCCGTCGATAAGGCAGGCGTAACAAATCTTCGCCACACCAACTGAAGCGATCGGCAGAGATATGCCAACGCTCATGTAATACGCCCATAATAGCTTTGGCAATCAGGCTTTTACCTGAACCTGACTCACCAACCAGACCGCGAACTTCACCTTCTTTGAGCGATAAGTTGACGCGGTCAACGGCTCTGACGATACCATCAGGTGTTTCCAGCTCGAGGGTCAGATTGCGGATATCCAATAACTGCATCAGCTTTCCCGCCGTTTTTTCATCGCTTTGCGCAGGCCGTCGCCGACCAAATTGATCGACAACACAGTGATAAAAATCAATAAACCGGGCAGGGCAACAGTCCAGGGGGCCAGATAAATCGAATCGAGTGCATCGGCGACCATACTGCCCCATTCTGGTGTTGGCGCCTGTGCACCTAACCCAAGAAACCCCAGTGCAGCAATATCCAGAATGGCGGTTGATAGCGCCATCGTAAACAACAATGAGACCGGTTCCCATAGATTAGGTAACACCACCGACCAGAGGATTTGCCAGTTGTTGGCACCATCCAGGCGATAAGCGACCACATAATCCTGCTTCAGTTGTTGTTGAATGGCGTTGCCAACGCCATGAACAAATTGCGGCAATAACGCCAGCATAATGGCCCAGATTGTGTTCATCAGACCGGGGCCGAGCACTGCGACGATCACGATGGCCAGCAGCAGGCTGGGAATGGTCAGAGCCAGATCAAGCAGGTGGTTAAAAACACTGGATTGGACGCCACGTGTCATACCGGCCAATACCCCCAGTACCAGGCCGATAAACATCGAACCCAATACAGCCAGTATGGCAAGACCAAAGCTGTAACTGGCACCCAACATCAGGCGGGACATCAGATCCCGCCCCAAATCGTCGGTGCCAAAAGGATAAGAAACCAAGCCATTGCCTTGCCAGGACGGTGGCAGCAGCAATAACTCAGAGTTTTGTAAATAGGGGTCGTGTGGACTGGCGAAAGGACTGATGACCGCCAGCAGCACCAGAACAAACAAAATAATCAGACCAAATAAAGCGAAGTGCTGTGGCACAAAATGCCGCCATAGCAGCTGGTAAGGCTTTTTATTGTACTCTTCGTAATACAAGCGCAACTTTTTCATCAGAGCTTCCGCGCCAGTGGGTTAAACAGTGTATGCAAGATCTCGGTCAACATGTTGACGCAAATCACCAGACTCGAAACAACCAATAATCCTGCCTGTATCGCCGGATAATTGCGCTGATAAATGCTGTCGATCAGCCATTGGCCGACACCCGGCCAGGAGAAAATAACTTCGGTCAGCATCGCGAGTGTGATCAGCGTACTGAATTGCAGACCAACTTGCCTGGTGACCGGCAGCAGGGCATTACGCAGA
>JAIXSW010000057.1 GCA_027484495.1 Gammaproteobacteria bacterium | reverse complement strand
GGTCAATCTCCTGGTCTTTGGCATAAGGGATGGCATGAAGTTCAAAACCACGCTCAGACAAAACCTGGTACAACGCAATACGCGGCTTAGTGTCACATTGGATCTCGTTGTTGTCGTCCACGTAGCCGCCGAGTAACGCCAGATTCCAGTTGCGTTTATCGATGATTTTTTTCACTGCGGTATCAAAACCGTGAGTCAACATCCCTTCGGATTCGCCCAGTGATTGCGACACCAAATGATAAAACGGTGGCAGTTCGCCCCAGTTTATCTGTTTTTTGTACCAGTTGATGTCTTTTAACGACGGATTTGCCGGTAACTTATGTCTGTTGCCATTGTGAGACATGGGTTATTCCTCCTGGCCCGGTGCTGATACCGGCAGCGTCAGGCTTTATTCCGGCTCCGGGATGGTCCGGACCAGCAAAAGCCGTTGTTTTGTCATAGAGTTAAAATGTATCACAACTTCTTTGGCTGTTGTCCCTTCAAGCTGACTTTTACCGTCGTTTGGCCGGCAATTGTACAATGTGACGCGATGGTAGTGCCGTTCAGTGATCAACAGGGACAGGCTCAGCGACCTGCAACTATCGCCGGCGATATACAGCAGACTTCAGACGATGATCCCGTGGAGCGCATCATGACAGAACCGGTACAACAAACCTGGTATGCCCGCAGTTTGACGCCAGAGCGTTTATTGCTGCTGAGTCTGCTGTTGATTGCCGCTGGCTTATATGCCGCGGGGGACGTGTTACTGCCGGCAATACTGGCGTTGGTGGTAGCTTACCTGCTGGAACGACCGGTGCAGTGGCTGCAAGCTGCAGGACTCAGGCGGGCACATGCCGTTTGTGCTGTCATGTTGGCGGTCTGTGCTTTGCTGTGGTGGCTGCTGGCGACCCTGTTGCCATTGGTCTGGTTGCAGGGGCAGGCGTTTCTCAGCGCTTTGCCGGATCTCGCCGCAACCGGACGGCTGTATCTGGAGCAACTGTGGTCAGCGCAAAACAACTGGGTCAGTGAGCGTCAGCTGACACTGGTATTGCAGCGACTGGAAAGCCAAAGTCTGATTTTTCTCAATACGTTGTTGGCGTCATCTTTGGATGGCGTTGCCGGCGTGTTTTATGCGCTGGTTTATCTGGTGTTGTTGCCGATGATGGTGTTTTTTCTGCTCAAAGACAAAGACAGTCTGGTGCACGGTATTCGGCGCTGGTTACCGGGAACCGGTCACTTACTGCGACCGGCCTGGCAGGAACTTGATCATCAGCTGCTGGGCTACATGCAGGGTAAGTTACTGGAACTGGTACTGCTGGCGCTGGCCTGTTTCCTGTTATTCAGTGCTTTTGCACTACCTTACGCATTGCTGCTGGCGATTCTGGTCGGGCTGTCGGTGTTTATTCCGTATCTGGGGATCGCTGTGGTGACAGTGCCAGTGGTGCTAGTCAGTATCGGTTTATGGGGCCTGAGCAGCACCACCGGCTGGTTGCTGCTTATTTACTTACTGTTACAGGTGCTGGACGCCTATCTGCTGGTGCCGATGTTGTTCGGCCGTGTCGTCGACATGAATCCGTTTTACATCATGCTGGCGGTGCTGGTGTTTGGCGGGCTCTTTGGTTTTTGGGGCGTGGTGTTTGCTATTCCGCTGGCGTCGCTGCTGAAGGTTCTTTTTCATACCTTTGGACCTGCGCCCGGATAGCTGGTAAGTGATATTTTTGCCACAGCAAATGAAACATACCGGCGCGGTATTGCTGTTCCAGCAATTGTTCTAATTTCGGTGCCAGCTGGAAATTTGGCGACTGACGGGAGAATGCCAGATAGCCGCGTATATTCTGATTGACGTGGTAAGGCTGGCGTTTCAGGTCCGTGATTGCCAGACCCGCAGCGGAAAATGAGCCTTCGGCGGTTTGCTCGACAGTGATGGCATAATCCGCCCGGCCTTTATGGACCATGTCCAGTGAAATTGCTTCGGTGTTCACGGCAATTTTTTCGAAATTTGTCGCCTGATCAAATTCAGTGAAATACACCGCATCGCGCATGACTGTGATGGTGCTGCCTTGCAGATCGTCCACTTTGTGGATCTCCCGGCGCTGATTGTGCCGGCTATAAAACACAAACGACGAGACAAAGTTCATCATGGCTGGTTGGATAAAATGCAGGAATTTTTCACGCTGCGGTGATTGCAGCAAGCCGGCAACGATATCGACTTCGCCGGTTTCAGCCATTTTCAGACAACGCGGAAACGGACAAACCACCACTTCGATGCGCAGACCAAGCTGGCGTGCAGCAGGTCTTAACAGGTCCAGGGACAGGCCATGTGGTTCAGCGACATCTTCAGTAAAATAATAAGGAGGGCTGTGATACATCGCCAGTTTTAACACCGGCATATCGGCGCGAAGCGGTGGCGCTGCCAGCAGGGGCCAAGCGAGCAGAAACAATGCAACAGACAGCAATTTAATCAACACAGTTGGCATACACACCTGACTTCAATAGGGGCCGCTGACAGTGTCGTGTTCCTTGCGGAGAATTCCTGGATCTGGAAGGCCTCAGAATACCTGAAATCTGACCTGCAATCCAGCGCTCAGTTGGCGCGGTACCCCAGGCTCCAGGCTACGCCCTGATGCCTGATTGACGACAACAGCGCCGATATACTGCTGATCGGTCAGGTTTTCTGCACTTAAATGCAGACGCCAGTCCAGCACACCATGCTGGCCCTGCCAGCCGGAGTCGATATCAAGCAGGCCATAGGCCGGCGCAAACTGCTGATTCAAATCGTCAGTCGCCACACGGCTGAGCCGGCGATAGCGCAGCGCAGCAAACCAGCCGCTGCCAGGTTCAAAACTCAGTTGCCACTGTTGCTGTTGCGCCGCGACGCCGGGTAACTGCTGACCCGCGGCGGCATCCGTATATGCGGCATCGAGCCAGGTCAGGCTGTAGGCAAGTTGCCAGGTCTGACCGAATTGTTGTTGCAGGCTGAACTCAGCGCCCTGACGGCGGGTGCCGGCGGCATTCTTAAACACAGTCCGGCCGCCGCTGCTGCTGTCGACGACCAGTTCGCGCTCGCTGGTCAGATAAAACAGATCGAGTTGCGCCTGACTCAGTCCGACAGTTAAGTATTGTTGCCATTTTAAGCCACTGTCCCACTGCCGATTCCGGGCGCTTTGCAGCGCCAGATTGAGGCCGCTTTGGCCACGCTGATAAGCCATTTCTGTCAGCGTCGGGCTCTCAAAGCCGCGGCCAGTGGCCGCGTGCCAGGACCAGTGTTCATTCAGCGCATAACGAAATCCCAGAGCATGAGCACGGCCCTGATCCTGTTTTGCGCCACTGTCATCGGGGTTGCCGGGCACGATAAAGCGATCCGTGCTTGCAAAGCGCAACCAGGCTAAGCGTGCGCCACCATGCAACGTCAGCGCGTCGCTGGCATCATAACTCAGGCGCAGCGCAACATCCTGACTGCGGCTGGTGCTGACATCATCCCGGCGCAACGCGCCTTGCCGGCCAAACTGATTGACATAACCAAGCCGGTTATCGCGGCTTTGCTCATGGCTGAGCGACCACTGCCACGACAGGCTCTGCCAGTGATCTTGCTGTTGCCATTGCAGGCCGAACATGTCGCGTGACAAATCTACGACACCGCCGGAGCTGGTGATGGCCTCACCGGTTTGCGTCAGGAACTGCGTGATCTGGCGCGAAGTCAGATAACTGCTGAGCTGCCAGTGGCTGCTTTGCAGACTGATACCGGCCTGGCGTTGCAAGGTGGTTTTATGGCTGTCGAAACGCGAGGCGAGGGCGGAGGTCTGATTTGGGTTTTGTAGCCACTCACTCAGCGTCAGTGCACCGGGATCATCCAGACGCGGGTCGCGGCTAAAGTCGACCCGAGCATTGAGCCGCAAAGCGTCTGTGAGCTGAAATTGTTGTTTCCACAACGCTTGTTGCCGGCTGGCGCGGTTGTGTGGACGGGTGCCCTGATGATCCAGTTGCTGCAGCATCACAGTACCGAAAGCGCCATCAGCGCGCAGACTTTGCTGGCGGTGATCGGCACTTTTTTGCTGTGATAGCGCCAGCAGGCCGGGCTCAGCCGGTTTGCTTTGCCAGGCAATGACACCACCGGCGGCATTGCCGTACAGGGCTGCAAAAGGGCCTTTTAACACTTCGACACTGGCGAGATCTGCGGCAAACAATGCTCCGGGCTGCGTCTGACCGTCAGGTGTGGTCAGCGGGATGCCGTCCAATAACATCCGTACGCCACGTACGCCAAAGCTGCTGCGACTGCCAAAACCGCGAATACTCAGCCTGCTGTCCTGGGCCAGATTGCTACGCAGGTCGGCCTGGACACCCGCCATGCCTTGCAGCAATTTCAGTGCATCCTGAGCAGGTATATCTTCGTCAAACTGGCGGAAACTAACAGCCGCCGGGGTCGCCAGCCAGCTCACGGGCAGCGCTGTGGCGCTGATAGTCAGATGTTCGAGCGGATCTGCAACAGGACCTGCCAATACAGCGCCGCTCAGCGGTAACCACAGCAGCACTGAGCTTAGCCGGCCGGTGTCAGGCGCAGTACCGCGCCTTTGTCTTCGTCAGTCAGCAGATAAATAGCACCATCCGGCGCTACTTCTACATCACGGATGCGGGCACCGATCCGAATACGCTCTTCGTGCACCACTTTGTCATCTTTAATTTCCATGCGCACCAGCTGACCGAATTTCAGTGAGCCGACCAATAGGTTATGTTGCCATTTACTGAACATCGCGCCCTGATAAAACAACATGCCGCTGGGTGCGATTGACGGCACCCAATAATGCAGCGGTTGTTCCAGGCCTGGTTTTTTCGTCACGCCGATAACACCACCGCCATATTCTTCACCGTAAGTGATCAGTGGCCAGCCATAGTTTTTGCCAGCAGCAGTGATATTGATTTCATCGCCGCCCTGCGGGCCATGTTCATGGGTCCAGAGCCGGCCGGTGTTATCCAGCGTGGCGCCCTGAATATTGCGATGGCCATAAGACCAAATCAGCGGCTGCGCGGTTTTATCCTTGGCAAATGGATTGCCGGGCGCAGCGTTGCCGTCCGGTGTGATATGCGCAACTTTGCCTATCAAGGTCGTTAAATTCTGCACGGCTTCGCGCTGACTGCCGCGATCACCGGTGGTGACAAACAGGTTGCCATCGGCTTGTTGCACCAGACGGCCGCCAAAGTGATATTTACTGTCAAATTTCGGTGTCTGGCTGAAAATAACTTTGAAATCTTTTAATGCCTGACCATCAAGGCGGGCCTTGGCCACTGCGGTGCTGTTGGTGTTGTCGGCGCCCGGTTCGGCGTAGCTCAGGTAAATCAGTTGGTTGCTGGCGAAATCTTTATCGAGGAGCACGTCGAGTAAACCGCCTTGTCCGGCAACGACAATATCAGGCAACCCGCTGATTGGGGCACTGACCTTGCCAGCTTTATCAATATACCGCAGCCGTCCGTCGCGCTCAGTGACCAGCAGTTTGCCATCCGGCAATATGCTGATACCCCATGGATGTGCCAGATCTGTCGCTACAGTGTCGATTTTCAGATTGCCATGCTGGGTTGCGATAAACGCCGGATCCGCCATCACGGCAGCGCTGCACAAGGTTAAAGCCAGAACAGTGTTTCGCATTAAATACTCCTTAAACCTTTAATCCTTCCGCCTGCATTGCACGCTGTACAGCCGGACGGCTTTGCACACGCTGCTGAAATTGTTGCAGCAAGGGATAGGGCGCTAGATCGACATTGACCATCCGCGCCCAGCCCAGCACCGTAAACAAATAGGCATCAGCCACGGTGAAATAATCGCCGAGCAGAAAGTTTTGTGCGTTAAGCAGCCGCTCGGCTTGTGTCAGGCGGGTACTTAAACGTGTGCGGGCGGCGTCTTTGGTGACGTCGGCAGCTGTTGGGTCAAATAGTGGCGTAAAGTTTTTGTGCAGTTCAGTGGCAATAAAATTCAGCAATGACTGCAAACGATAGCGGCTAAAACTGCCGTTGGCCGGAGCCAGATTGGCCGCCGGTGCCTGATCGGCAATATATTGCAACAACGCCGGGCCTTCGCTGAGCAGCTCACCATTTTTCAGTTGTAGCGCTGGCACATACCCTTGCGGGCAAATCAGGCGATAATCACTGCCATCCGGCAAGGTTTTACTGCGCAGATCCACGCGGATGATTTCATGTTTTAAACCCGCTTCTTCCAGTGCGATATGGGAGGCCAGCGAACAGGCGGCCGGGGCAAAATAAAGCTTCATAATCTATGCTCCGCTGCAGGCGGCAACAGCCGCCGGATAAAAACGGCCGCTGACAGCGACCTTATAACGCTTTGAGAACGACATCATGATGGTTACTGGTTTTGAACGCGTCAAACACCTGGCTGATCCGGCCGTCCTGCTCAATCAAAAAGCTGATGCGATGGATCCCATCGTAGACTTTACCCATAAATTTTTTCTCACCCCAAACGCCAAAAGCGTCGGCAAGCTGATGGTCAGGATCGGACAACAGTGTGAAATTTAACGCGTCACGTTCGGTAAATTTGGCCAGGCTTTTCACCGGATCGGTGCTGACGCCGACAGCAACCACGTTTTTAGCGGCGAGCTCAGCTTGAACATCGCGCAAACTGCAGGCCTGCACGGTACAACCAGGTGTCATCGCTTTTGGATAAAAATATAACAGTACCCGATGACTGGCGAGCAGCGCTTTGAGTTCAATAGAATCACCATGTTGATTTTGCAGGGTAAAGTCGGGGGCTTGCTGACCAGCGGTTAAAGTTTGCATGTTCTCTCCAGTGCGGCAACGATCGCGGCGGCAGGACTTAGCTTTGTAATTCGAAGCTGCCCTGCAACTGCATTTGATTAAATTTGGCCTGCAGCAGACGTTTGATTTTGTCGCCGTCGAGGCCATGCGGTAATTGCACAGTCATCACGGTATGTGTTTGCGCCGGTTGCTGCGGATCCGGCTGCAGCGTTTCCGAGCGCAGGGCACCGATATATACCTGATGTTCCGCCAGCAAACTGGAGATAGCCCCCAGCGTGCCGACCCGGTCCACGCCGGTGTATTCGACAATATAAGGTGCTGATAGCGTGGGCAAAGTGCAGGATGACGTACGTTTGGACATCGTCAGCAGATCAAGCTCAAATGCGGAACTTGGCAGCAGATATTCGATTTTGCTGATTGCGGCGGCGTCACCTGATAACAACATGATAAACGTGAACTCGTTACCAAAAATCGCCATCCGGCTGTCAACGATGTTGCAGTTGCAATCACTGACCAGGCGGGCCAGCTGACTGACGATACCTGTACGGTCTGTGCCAATGGCGGTGACGACCAGTTGTTGGGGCATGTGCGCGCATAAATCCAAATTCAACAAGGCCCGGAGTGTAACATAATCCTTTGAAATTTCATCAGGGAAGGAACGTGCGCTTGTGTTCAGGCACTGCCGTCATTAATATGAGCAGCCTGATTTTTATGGAGCTGCAGTTAAAATGTTCAGTGGTAGTCACGTCGCCCTTATTACCCCAATGCTCAAAGATGGTCAGGTGGATTACCCGAGCCTGAAGCGATTGCTGGATTATCAGCTGGAGAATGGCACCGACGGCCTGATTATTATGGGGACGACCGGCGAGGCCGCGACTATTCCTTTTGCTGAACAAATTGATGTATTGCAGTATGTGCTGGTGCATGTACAGGGCCGGATCCAGGTCATCGCCGGGAACGGTTCCAATAGCACTGCTGAAGCGGTCGAAAAAACCAAAGTGTTGTCGGCGCTGCCGATTGATGGTTTTCTGACCGTGACACCTTATTACAATAAACCGACACAACAAGGTATGCTGGCGCACTTTAAAGCGGTTGCCGGCGCCACAGAAAAACCGGTACTGCTGTATAACGTGCCGGGTCGTACCGGCGTCGATTTACTGCCGGCCACAGTGGCTGAACTGGCGAAAATACCAAATATCACCGGCATTAAAGAAGCAACCGGCAGCCTGGCCCGGTTAAAAGAGCTGCAAGCGCTGGTCGGTGCTGATTTTGCGTTGCTCAGCGGTGATGACGCCAGTGCCTGTGATTTTCTGTTGCAAGGTGGTCATGGGGTGATTTCGGTCACCACCAATGTCGCGCCTAAAGCCATGGCACAGATGATAAAGGCGGCGCGTGCCGGTCACACGGCAGCAGCCCGGGCACTGGACCAGAGCTTACAGCCGTTACATCGCGACTTGTTTATTGAAAGCAACCCAATTCCGTCGAAATGGGCGTTATTGCGGTTAGGGCTGATTTCTTCTGATTTTGCCCGTTTACCACTGACTCAGCTGGAACCAATTCATCAGAGCGCAATCGAACAAGCGCTGCATGCAGCCAACCTGAATCTGTAACTGAATTTTTGACTTTATCCTTACATAGGAGTGCTTAGGTGCATTATTGGATCCCCGGCGCAGTAGCAGCCACTTTGTTGTTGTCCGGCTGTTCGTTGTGGCCTGCTGCCGAAAAAACTGCTGTGAATGAACAGCGTATTGCAGAATTAAATATCCCGGCTGGCCTGAAAGCGCCGAAAAAACCTGGGCAATATGATTTACCGGCCAAAGTTGCCGCTGGTGTCAGCCCTGAGCAAATGGATTTACGCGCGCCAATGCAAGTGCTGGCCGTAGCGACCAACGCCCGGGTTGAAGAAGAAGAAAAAGAAGCCCGTGTCTGGTTTGAACGTTCAGAGTTTACCGGCGACTTGATGCCGTATTTACAGAACAATATCAATAGCTTCTTCAGCAAGAACACCATCGATGCCAGCCATCCTCAGCAACTGCAATGGCAGACTGACTGGGTCAGTTCTTATCAGGAAACCGGTTGGTGGTTGTGGAAAGGCCAGGAGCTGACACAACAAAGCAAATTCAATGTGGTGCTGGAGCCACGCAGCCATGGCCGTACTATCGCGGTACAAGTCAAACTGCTGGAACACAAATACACCGATGAGACGCAAAAACTGACACCAATCAGCCAGCGCCGCGAAGAAGTGCATTTCCTCAACCGTATTATCGATCATATCGCCACTGTTGAGCTTGCGGCAATTCGTGAAGCGAAAGCCAAACTGCCGGATGTGTTGTTAACCCGTGCGGTCAATGACAAACAAGAACCTGTCATGCTGACGACACAACCGATCGACGTCGCCTGGTCACAGCTTGAGCTGTTATTGGAAAAAGTCGGACTTGAAGTGACCGATCTGAACCAGTCAGATTATGTGTATTACCTGAAATACATTAAAGCTGAACAGGGATTCTGGGACAGTATCTGGGGCGATGAAGATCTGCCGGAATTACCGTTAACTGCGGGCGAGTATCAGCTGTCGCTGAGCAAAACCGACAAAGGGACGGCGCTTAAAATTAAAGACAAAGACGGTAAAGTGCTGGATCAGGCTACGTTAGATGCAGTCTACGAAGTCTTTGCCGCTGCAATTCGTCAGGGCAAACTGGAGCTCTGATCGGTTGCAGTAACCACACAGACAAGGCGCAAAGTTTCTGACTTTGCGCCTTGTGCTTTGTAATCGACGGTATTGAGATCGGGTCACAGTACACAGCGCATTGTGATCCCGGCAGCATCAGATAAAATACAGCAGTAGCGGGCTGCTCTGGCCTGACACTGGAGGGGATTTACCATGCCTGACTGGCGTTTTTTCCGGAAAGTTACTGGCTTGTTGTCAGTGATTGTTGTGACGTTTGCTACGCCAGCTGCGGAATTAACCGATCTGTATCAGGCGACAGTGCCTGCGAATCAAAGTCAGGCCATGTGGCAGCGCCAGGCCTTGCAGGCGGTCTTATTAAAATTGACTGGCAGCACCGAGGTCCAGAGTTTGCCGGGGCTGAGTGATGCATTAAAAAACAGCGGCCAGTTTGTCGTGCAGTTCCAACAGGTACAGCAAGAAGGCCAGAGCCAATTGTTAGTCACGCTGGACGGGCAAAAAATCACCCAGTTATTGCAGAGTCAGCAAATCCCGGTGTGGGGGCCACGTCGGCCTGATGTGTTGTTATGGTTGACTGAACGTCCTGTGGAAACACCACAGTTTGTGTTAAGCCCCGATCATCCGTTGCGTAAAGCGCTACAAACTCAGGCGACCTTGTTTGGCCTCAGTATTCAGTTCCCATTATTTGATGAAACCGATACCACGCTGGTGAGTGAAGCGGCGAGCTGGGGCGGTGACTGGGTTTTATTGCAACAGGCATCAGCACGGTATCAGGCAACCGAAGTGTATAACCTGTTGTTTGATCAGCTGACAGACGCCAGCGGCCTGGTCCAGTTCCGTTTGACCTGGCAGCAACTTCAAGATGGGGCGGTGCAAAACAACGAGTTAATCAATGCCGACGCCATGGTGCTGGCGCAGCAGTTTTGCAGTGCATTGGCCAAAGCGCAGGCCACTCGTTACGCCGTGCGTATTGCGGCTCCCGGTGCCAGTGCCGGCAGCAACAGTCTGCAACTGACCTTTGATGGCGTCGGTAGCCTGACTGATCTGGCCCGACTGCGCCAGTTGTTCGACGCGATGCTGACCGTCCGTGAACATAGCCTGGTGCAATATAGCGCCGGACAGGCCGTGCTGAATTTACAGCTGTCAGCCAGCAACGAAGAGTTTTATCGGGCGCTGAGTCTGGTGCGGGAACTCACGCCGCAGCCGGACACGGCTGCGCCTGATGCATCGGTTGAGCAGGTTGCCGTGGCTGGTACTGCTGCAGAGCCGGTGATCAGTGATGCCGAAGCGGCGATGGAAGCCGCTCTTGGCGATGGCACAGCACCGGTAAATGACAGTGCGGTGGTCACAACGGATGCTACGGATGCAAACGCCCCTGCGCCAGCCTTGCCAGTTGGTCCGGCATTGAGCGGACAGAATTCAGTCGCGGCGGCTTTACAGATCAGCACGCGTTATCTGTTCCGGCGCCAATAATGCAGGCACAAATGCAGCCAACCCAGTTTACGCTGGCGGTCACTTTACCGGACGATGAAACTCTGCACAGTTTTTACGGCGCGGACAGTAGTCCGGCCGTGGCATTTATTCAACAATATCTGCAACCGCAACCGGCCGCATTGTCGCCACAGCCGCCGGTGTTTGTGTTTGGCGCGTCCGGCAGCGGCAAGTCGCATTTACTCTATGCCGCCTGTGTGCAGGCGCAGGAACTCGGCTTGACCAGTCAGCTGCTGGCACTCGACGAATTTGCGCAATACAGCCCTCGCATGCTGGATAATCTGGAGCAGCTGGATGTGGTTTGCCTCGATAATATCGGCGCAGTCGCCGGCGATTCACACTGGCAGGTCGCGCTGTTTGATTTGTACAACCGGCTGGCGGAGCATGGAAAAAAATTGATCATCGTCGCCGACGATCAACCGACTGCGCTTGGTTTTACGCTGCCGGATCTGGTATCACGTTTACAGGCCTGCACGGTCTTCCAGCTGCGGCTGCTCAGCGATGATGACAAGCAAAAATTACTGCAGCAAAAAGCCCGGGTGCGGGGGCTGGATCTGCCAGACGAAGTGGCGCGTTATCTGTTAAACCGCCAGCAACGCGATATCCGTGCCCTCGTCAGCACTCTTGATATTCTTGATAAGGCTTCGATGGTACACCAGCGTCGCCTGACCATTCCTTTTGTCAAAGACGTCCTCCACAGTACTTTCGCGCTAACTGAGCGCTGATCCGGCAGATTTTCCGCCATTTTGCTAAAATTTTCCTGATGATACCGCGCCCAAAAGCAGCGAAATTGTTGTAAAATCGGCGGTTTTAGCAAACAAGCTGGTCTGAGGAAAATCATGAACCTATCTGCCATCTTAGACAGCGCATTGCAGGCTGTAGCCGCTGCGGCTGACGTCAATGCGCTGGAAGACGTCCGGGTCGAGTATTTCGGCAAAAAGGGCAGCATCACTGAGCTGTTAAAATCCTTAGGGGCGATGGATGCCGAGGCCCGTAAAGTGGCCGGCGCACAAATCAACGAGCTGAAACAGCAAGTACAGGACGCATTAAACGCGCGTCGCGACGGCATGCAAGCTGCCGTGCTGGCACAAAAACTGGCCTCTGAACAAATCGACGTGACCTTACCAGGCCGCAGTATCGAGCAGGGCGGTTTACACCCGGTTACCCGCACCATCCGCCGCATTGAAACCTTTTTTGGCGAGCTGGGCTTTGAAGTCAAACACGGACCGGAAATCGAAGATGATTTCCATAACTTTGATGCGCTGAATATTCCTGAGCATCACCCGGCCCGTGCCGATCACGACACTTTCTATTTTAATCCAAAGCTGATGCTGCGCACGCAGACTTCTGGTGTGCAGATCCGCACCATGGAAACTGAACAGCCGCCACTGCGGATCATTTCGCCGGGTCGGGTCTATCGCAACGACTACGATATGACGCACACGCCAATGTTCCACCAGGTCGAAGGCCTGATGGTCGACAAAAATGTCAGCTTTACTGAGCTCAAAGGCATTTTGCACGATTTCCTGAACAACTATTTTGAAGAAGATCTGCAGATCCGCTTCCGTCCTTCGTTTTTCCCATTCACTGAACCTTCGGCTGAAGTGGACGTGATGGGCAAAAATGGCAAATGGCTGGAAGTGTTAGGCTGCGGCATGGTGCATCCGAACGTGTTGCGTTCCGTTGGTATTGACCCGGAAGTGTACAGCGGTTTTGCCTTTGGCATGGGCGTTGAGCGTCTGACTATGCTGCGCTACGGCGTTACCGATCTGCGTTCATTCTTCGAAAATGATCTGCGTTTCTTAAAACAATTTAAATAAGCCGGAGCGAAACAATGAAATTCAGCGAATCCTGGTTACGGGAATGGGTCAATCCGGCCTTATCAACACAAGAACTGGCCGAACAAATTTCAATGGCTGGCCTTGAAGTAGATGGCATTGATGCGATCGCCGGTGCATTCAGCGGTGTGGTGGTTGGTCATGTGGTTGAATGTGGCCGCCATCCGGAAGCGGATAAATTACAAGTCACCAAAGTGGATATCGGCAGCGGCGAGCTGCTCGATATCGTCTGTGGTGCCGCCAACTGCCGTCAGGGCTTAAAAGTTGCTGTCGCGACTGTGGGCGCTGTGCTGCCTGGTGATTTTAAAATCAAAGCAGCCAAGTTACGCGGCCAGCCGTCTAATGGCATGTTGTGCTCGTTATCTGAGCTTGGCATGGCGGAAAGCTCTGAAGGCATTATTGAACTACCGGCTGACGCGCCGCTGGGCAAAAATATCCGCGAATACCTGCAGTTAGACGATAACGCTATCGAAGTCGACTTAACGCCAAACCGCGCAGACTGCCTCGGTATGTTAGGTCTGGCCCGCGAAGTTGGCGTGCTGAACAAGCTGGATGTGTGTCAGCCGCAAGTAGCTGCGGTGACCCCAACCATTGATGAGCAGCGCACTATCACGCTGCAGGCACCACAAGCCTGTCCGCGTTATTTAGGTCGCGTTATTCGTAACATCAACGTCGGCGCGTTGACGCCGCTGTGGATGGTGGAAAAATTACGCCGCAGTGGCATCCGCTCGATTGATCCGGTGGTTGACGTGACCAACTATGTGTTGGTGGAACTGGGTCATCCGATGCATGCGTTTGATTTAGCAAAAATCGACGGTGGCATTGTAGTGCGTCTGGCCAAGCCGGAAGAGAAACTGGTGTTGCTTGATGAAAGCGAAGTCACTTTAAATCCGCAGACCTTAGTGATTGCCGATGAACACAAAGCACTGGCGATGGCCGGTATTTTCGGTGGCCTTCACAGTGGTGTGACCAAAGACAGCCGTGACATTTTCCTCGAAAGCGCATTTTTTGCACCAACGGAAATGGCCGGTCGCGCCCGCCAATATGGCCTGCACACCGATGCATCACATCGTTATGAGCGCGGGGTTGACCCTGAGTTACAACGCACGGCGATGGAACGTGCGACCGCACTGCTGCTGGAAATCGTTGGTGGCGAAGCGGGTCCTGTGGTCGAAGCCAAATCCGACGAACATTTGCCGAAAGCTGCACAAATCAACCTGACCCGGCAGAAACTGGACCGCATTCTCGGTATTCATATCGACACGGCGACAGTGACAGAGATTTTCAGTCGTTTAGGTTTTGCTGTTTCTGAGCAAACAGACAGCTGGCAGGTGTCAGTTCCAACTTATCGGTTTGATATCAGCATCGGTGAAGATCTGATTGAAGAAGTGGCACGGGTCTATGGTTACAACAGCATTCCAAACGTGGCGCCGGTGGCATCACTGGCGATGCGTGACCACCGTGAAGCGGACATTTCAGTGCACAGCTTACGTGATTTGCTGGTCGACCGTGGTTATCAGGAAGCGATCACTTATTCATTTGTCGACCCGAAAGTCCAGCAAGTGCTGTTCCCGGGTGCTGAAGCGCTGGTGCTGCCCAATCCAATTTCTGCCGATATGTCAGCGATGCGGTTGAATCTGTGGCCAGGTTTATTGCAAGCCGTGCAATACAATCAGAACCGCCAGCAAAACCGCATCCGTCTGTTTGAGTACGGCCTGAAGTTTATCCCTGATGCTTCAGCTGAAGGTGGTGTGCGTCAGGTGCCGGTGATCGGCGGTCTTATTGTCGGTTCTTATGGCAACGAACACTGGACCATGCAGGAACGTGCCGTTGATTTCTATGATGTCAAAGGTGATGTTGAAGCGCTGCTCAGCAAAACTTCAGCGCCTGATGAATTCAGCTTTGCCAAAGGTGAGCACAGTGCCTTACATCCGGGCCAAACTGCAGCATTGTTACGCAATGGTCAGCAGGTTGGTTTACTGGGTGCGTTGCATCCTGAAGCTGAACGCAAACTCGGGATCAAAGGCAAAGCTTTCCTGTTCGAATTAGAGCTG
>JAIXSW010000428.1 GCA_027484495.1 Gammaproteobacteria bacterium | reverse complement strand
GCACCGGGAACTGGGTATCGCTGCCGCTGATATCGATGACGGCACCACGCTCGGCAAAAGGCGTGACGTACACTTTGAAGCGGTCAGCAAAAGCGACATATTTGCCATCCGGAGACACTTTAAACTCAGTACCATATTTGGCGCTGTAGAGTGTGCGTTGGGTCTGCGTCGCGAGGTCGATCGCCAATAAGGTGGGTGACTGGCCATAATCCATCGCAAAGATCCGGTCGTTGCGATCAGCAAAATGCGGCGCAAAGCCGTTGCGGCTAACCAGTTTCATCTCACCGCCAGCGGCCGGTACCGTGTAAATACCGGTATTGAGCGACCAACGTTTGTCGAGCAAACTGCCGGCGCCGCCTTTGCGAAACACCAGCGTGTTACCATCCGGGCTGAACGAAGGCTCCAGATATTTACCCGGAGCGCTGACCACGGTTTCGACCTGATTGGTTGTTAAATCAATGACTTTGATTTGGCCTTGTTGCTGATCCTGCCAGCTGACATACACCAGTTTTTTGCCGTCACGTGAGAATTGCGGATACAGTTCAAAATGCTCGTTTTGCGCGGTCAGCCGCTGCGGTTTACCGCCTTTGGCGGCAACTTTATATAAATGACCCAAGGCGGAATAGACAATGGTATTGCCATCGGGTGATGCCTGCACAAACCGCAGCATCTTCACGTCAAGCTGGTCCTGATCCAAATCTTGTTTGACCCGCACGGCTTGTTGGATTTTTTTCTCGACGTCGACTTTAAACGGAATTTGCGCTATTTGTTTGCTGGCAACATCCAGTTGCTGAATTTTGCCGCCGGCCCAGAACACAATGGCTTTGTTATCCGGCGTCCAGCTCATCTGCGGGTATACACCGTGAATGGCCCAGGTTTCCTGCATATCGCGGTCAAGCTTGCCATACAACTCAGTGGTTTCACCGGATTCGAGGTTGTACAGCATCAGCGTGGTCTGAAAATCCACCCGGCGGATGTAGGCGAGGAATTTGCCGTCTGGCGATGGGGTTGGGCGAATAGCGCCGCCGGCACCTTCTAATAACACCTCGATTTTGCCGGTTTCCCGCTCAAAGCGTTTAATGACATAAATGCCTTGCTCAGAGTCTTTGCTGTAGTGGAAGGTTTTTCCCGGCGTGTCGTCCTGCGAGAAATAAACATATTTGCCATCCGGTGAGAACGCCGGTTCGCCTAGGTCTTTCTCATCATTGGCCTTCTCAGTCAGCATCACGCCGCTGCCACCCGATTTATGGTATTGCCAGACTTCACCGGCGCCGAGTGAGCGGGTATTGGTGAAATGTTTACGGGCGACAATAAATTCACCATCCGGACTCCAGGCCGGGCTATTAAGCAGGCGGAACGTCTCGTCCGTCACGGCATGGGCATTACTGCCGTCGGCGTTCATCAACCAGATATTGTCGCCGCCACCTTCATCGGAGGTGTAGGTAATATATTTGCCATCCGGGCTGAAGCTTGGCTGCATTTGCCAACCGATATCCGAGGTCAGGCGCTTGGCGTTGCCGCCACTGATCGGCATGCTGTAAATATCACCCAGCACATCAAACACCACGGTTTTACCATCGGGACTGACATCCACGTTCATCCAGGTTCCGCTGTCGGTGTTAATCTCTACGGTTTCGAATTTACCTTGCGGGGCGTTGACGTCCCATTGCGCCTTTTTGTCTGCAGCCAATGCCGGAAAAAGCGCAGAGCTGACACACAGTGCCAGTAATGCTGGTTGCCATTTGTTCATAGATGTCCCTGGGATTGATGTCTGCTGTTGCAGATCTGGTTGGTCAAAGCACCAAACTGCCACAGCCTGCATGGGAATGTAAGAGGTTACGCAGAGGCCTGCGCCTGTCAGGCGCTGCGCAGCGACAAACGTCGGGTTTTTGCCGGTTCAGGAACAAATGAAACCAGAGTAACCAGGATTGCCCGCGCCAATCCGACAAATTTTTGGCATACTTGCGGCAAACTCGCCATCTGATCGGCCGGAGGCCCCAATGGATTCACCTTGTGTCGCCTGTTGTAAACTGAATAACGATAAAATCTGTACCGGCTGCTATCGTCATATCGAAGAGATTGTCGACTGGAATAAAAGAACGGACGCCGAGCACCTGCAGATCCTGCAGCTATGTGCCGCACGCCGGCAGCATATTGATGCACAAAATAGCCCGACCTCGGCCATTACGTCGGTCGAGTGGCAAAATGCGAAACAGGCGCTGGCATTGAGAAAGCAAAGCCAACTCAGTTGATCTGGCGCAATGGAAAAACTTGTCTGCCGCCGCATAACTTGCCAGACTAAAACAATAAGATATACAGGGAGATAGCCTTGATTTTAGAAGCAGTCTGGATTGGTTTTGCCTTTAGCCTCGGCATGGCTGCGCGGTTGTGTAGTTTGCCACCGTTAATTGGTTATCTTGCCGCTGGTTTTGCCATTACCGCCAGTACTGAAACCCTGCAGCTGCCGCAAGGGCATGGCATTATTGAGCATGTGGCTCATCTTGGTGTGCTGTTACTACTGTTTACAGTGGGGCTTAAACTGAATGTCCGCAGTCTACTCAAGCCAGAAGTTTTAGGTGGTAGTGTCATACATTTCGCGCTGTCGGCGCTGCTTTATGCGCCGGTGATTTGGCTGGCGTTTGACAAGAGCTGGTATCACGCCTTGATGCTTGGTGCGGCACTGGCGTTTTCCTCGACGGTTTTGGCCGCGAAAGTGTTGGAAGGCAAGCGGGAGATCCGTGCATTCCATGGTCGGGTTGCTATCGGTATCCTCGTTGTCCAGGATTTGGTCGCCATGGCGATGCTCAGTTTCTCCAGCGGTGTCACCCCTTCCTATTGGGCGTTGCTGGTTCTGGCAGTACCACTGCTGCGGCCGTTGCTCTATAAATTGTTAGATTTAACCGGCCATGATGACTTACAAATTCTGCTTGGCGTATTGCTCGCTGTCGTCGCTGGTGGCATGGGGTTTCATGCCGTAGGGTTGAGCTCAGAACTTGGCGCCTTGGTATTCGGCGCTGTATTGGCGAAGCATCCAAGGGCTGGTGAATTATCAAAGACGCTTTGGGGATTAAAAGAGTTTTTCCTGGTCGGATTTTTCCTGCAGATTGGTCTCGGTGGACTGCCGGATCAGACTGCATGGCTGTTTGCGATACGAATGTCAGTATTGTTGCCGATTAAAGCTGCGTTATTTTTTGCCGTATTGGTGTTGTTTAAGCTGCGCGCGCGCAGTGCATTGTTATCCCGGGTGACCCTTAGTAATTACAGCGG
>JAIXSW010000351.1 GCA_027484495.1 Gammaproteobacteria bacterium | reverse complement strand
TAGTGCTTTGCCAGTACGTTGGTGATAGCTGCTGTCAGAGTAGTTTTACCGTGGTCAACGTGGCCGATTGTGCCTACGTTTACGTGCGGTTTGTTACGTTCAAATTTAGCCTTAGCCATTTCAATTACCTTCTGTTAAGTAGGCTCAATTCACATTGAGCCGAATTAAATAATTATTCGCCTGTTCTGCGCGCAGCAATAATCGATTCAGTCACGTTATTAGGCGCTTCCATGTACTTCAATGGTTCCATTGAGTATGAAGCGCGACCTTGCGTCAATGAGCGCATACTGGTCGCATAACCAAACATTTCTGATAACGGTACTTGCGCGTCAACAATTTTGATACCACCAGGAGCGTCTTCCATACCATTGATAATACCGCGGCGACGATTTAAATCACCAACGATATCGCCCATGAAGTCGTCAGGTGTTACCACCTCAACTTTCATCACAGGCTCCAGCAGAACTGGCTTGGCTTGCAGAGCACCTTTTTTGAAGCCCATCGAAGCAGCGATCTTAAACGCCATTTCGTTTGAGTCTACATCGTGGTATGAACCATCAAATACAGAAACCTTCACATCAATGACCGGATATCCGGCAAGGATGCCGTTTTTCATTTGTTCCTGAATACCTTTGTCGATGGCTGGAATAAATTCCTTAGGAATCACGCCGCCGACCACTGCATTCACAAACTCATAGCCCTTGCCTTCTTCCAGTGGTTCAATCTTCAGCCAACAGTGACCAAATTGGCCACGTCCGCCAGATTGACGTACGAACTTTCCTTCAACTTCCGTGGTTCCACGGATAGTTTCACGATAGGCAACCTGAGGTTTACCCACATTCGCTTCGACCTTAAACTCACGCTTCATGCGATCAACGATGATTTCCAGGTGTAATTCACCCATGCCGGAGATAATGGTTTGACCCGTCTCGTCATCAGTATGAACACGGAATGATGGATCTTCAGCTGCTAATTTACTTAGCGCGATCCCCATTTTTTCCTGGTCAGCTTTAGTTTTTGGCTCCACTGCCACCGAAATAACCGGTTCCGGGAACTCCATCCGTTCGAGAATAATCACTGCATTCTCGTCGCAGAGAGTGTCACCGGTCGTTGTGTCTTTTAAACCGATAGCTGCTGCAATATCACCTGCGCGCACTTCTTTAATTTCTTCCCGACTGTTAGCGTGCATTTGCACGATACGGCCGATGCGCTCTCTTTTTTGCTTTACTGAGTTATACACAGCAGAGCCGGCTTCAACAACACCTGAGTAAACGCGGAAGAATGTCAGAGTGCCCACGAACGGGTCTGTCGCAATTTTAAATGCTAATGCTGAGAACGGCTCGTCATCACTTGAGTGACGCTCACCTTCAGAATCATCTTCGTGAATACCTTTAATGGCTTTCACTTCAGTTGGCGAAGGTAAAAAGTAAATGACGTTGTCGAGCATGGCCTGGACGCCTTTATTTTTAAAGGCTGAACCGCACATCACCAATACGACTTGGTTACGAACGGTCAGGTCACGCAATGCTGCACGGATCTCATCTTCTGAGAAATCGCCGCCGTCAAGGTAGCGTTCCATCAGCTCTTCATTAGATTCAGCTGCGGCTTCAATCATGTTTTGGCGCCACTCGTTCGCTTCATCGAGCATATCAGCAGGGATATCCTCATAAGTGAACGTCATACCCTGATCAGCTTCATTCCAATTAATGGTTTTCATCTTGATCAGGTCGATAACGCCTTTAAAATTTTCTTCAGCGCCAATAGGCAGCTGAATTGGAACGATTGTCGAGTTCAGGCGATCGCGCGCTTGCTTCACTACACGCAGGAAGTTTGCGCCAGTACGGTCCAGCTTGTTGACGAATATCATCCGCGGGACTTCATACTTATTCGCTTGCCGCCATACGGTTTCAGTTTGCGGTTGCACACCTGAAGAACCACAAAGCACAACAACAGCACCATCAAGCACTCGCATAGAACGTTCAACTTCAATAGTAAAGTCAACGTGACCTGGAGTATCAATCAGGTTAATTCGGTGTTGCTCGAACTGCTGTTGCATCCCAGACCAGAAAGCAGTAGTAGCAGCAGACGTGATAGTGATACCACGCTCCTGCTCCTGTTCCATCCAGTCCATGGTTGCAGCGCCGTCGTGTACTTCACCAATTTTATGTGAACGGCCGGTATAAAACAGCACGCGCTCTGAAGTCGTGGTTTTACCCGCGTCAACGTGAGCAACGATACCGATATTCCGATAACGTTCAATAGGAGTAGTACGTGCCACAATCGAATCCTCTTTATACGGTCTAAATTACCAGCGGAAGTGAGCGAAAGCTTTATTCGCTTCAGCCATACGGTGTACGTCTTCACGCTTCTTAACAGCAGAACCTTTATTCTCAATAGCATCCAGCATTTCACCAGCCAAACGCTGGGCCATTGATTTCTCACCACGTTTACGGGCTGCTTCTGTCAACCAACGCATTGCTAACGCATTACGGCGAACCTGACGAACTTCACATGGAACCTGATAAGTAGAACCACCCACGCGGCGTGATTTAACTTCTACTGTTGGACGGATGTTATCCAGTGCAACTTCAAAGATATCCAGTTCAGCTTTTTTAGACTTGGTTGCTGCAATTTCCAATGCGCCGTATACGATTGATTCAGCGATTGATTTTTTACCGTCGATCATTACGACGTTTACGAACTTGGCCAGCAGTTCACTTCCGAATTTAGGATCTGGAAGGATTTTACGTTGACCTATGACGCGTCTTCTTGGCATTCGAAACTCCGATTGCTTCAGGTGATTCCAAAACTTTTAATGAAAAAAGTTGTTTAGTTTGGCCTTACTTAACGGAGTTAAGTTATTTATTCTTCGGCCGTTTAGCGCCGTATTTAGAACGGCCTTGCTTACGATCTTTAACGCCTGCACAGTCTAATGTGCCGCGTACGGTGTGGTAGCGCACACCTGGAAGGTCTTTTACCCGGCCGCCACGGATCAGGACAACGCTGTGTTCCTGTAAGTTGTGGCCTTCACCACCAATGTAAGAAGAAACTTCAAAACCGTTTGTTAAACGGACACGGCATACTTTACGCAGTGCTGAGTTTGGCTTCTTAGGGGTAGTGGTGTATACGCGGGTACAAACACCACGCTTCTGTGGGCAAGCCTCGAGCGCCGGAACGGTGCTCTTAGAGACCACCTGGCTGCGCGGCTTACGCACTAGCTGGTTGATTGTTGCCATTAAATACTCCTGGTTTAAAAAATATACCCAATAAACGTGTAATTCCGCACCCGAAATCGGGGGCCGCGGAATTCTACTGGTCAACCTTTGACCTGTCAAGAAAGAAAAAGCCCGCCGTATCTAAGATACGGCGGGCTTTCCAGCTATTTCAGACGTGATTAATCGTCGTTACCGGACAAGTCCATGTTCAGGGCGTCTGTCAGGGCTTGTTCAGCCACTTCAGCGCTCATTGCAGGTTCTGCCACTTCACCATTGGCAATCCGCGCACGTTGACGTGTACGGTTCTGGTGATAGGCGAAACCGGTACCGGCTGGGATCAGACGACCCACGATCACGTTTTCTTTCAGACCACGCAGTTCGTCGGTTTTTCCGCCTACTGCAGCTTCTGTCAGAACGCGTGTGGTTTCCTGGAACGATGCAGCGGAAATGAAAGAGTCCGTCGACAGCGATGCTTTGGTAATACCCAGCAGGCTGCGTTCGTACTTCGCAGGGATCTTACCTGCAGCTTCCAGTTCCACGTTCGCGATGTTCACACGAGACACTTCAACCTGTTCGCCTTCGAGGAACTCACTGTCACCCGGGTGCAGGATCACGCACTTACGCAGCATTTGACGAATAATCGTTTCAATGTGCTTATCGTTGATCTTAACGCCCTGCAGACGGTAAACGTCCTGTACTTCGTTCACAATGTAGCTGGCTACATGGTGGACGCCACGTAAACGCAGGATATCGTGTGGTGACTCTGGACCTTCAGAGATAACCTCACCCTTCTCGATACGTTCACCTTCGAACACGTTGACCTGACGCCATTTCGGGATCATCTCTTCATGAGAGTCACCTTGCTCTGGTGTGATAATCAGACGACGTTTGCCTTTGGTTTCTTTACCGAAGCTGATCACACCTGAGATCTCGGCCAGAATGGCTGGATCTTTTGGCTTACGCGCTTCGAACAAGTCCGCAACGCGCGGCAGACCACCGGTGATGTCACGTGTTTTCGAGCCTTCTTGTGGAATGCGCGCTAACACAGTACCTGGCTTCACATTCTGACCATCGGTAATTTCGATAGTCGTGAAACTTGGCAGACGAATTTCCTGCAGCGCACCGTCGTCCATAGCGAGAATGAGTTTTGGCTCTTTCGCATTGACCTTAGACAGGTCTTTTACTACAGTCCGGCTTAAACCAGTCAGGTCATCCTGCTGAACTTCAGTGTTACTGTCGTCAACATCGCTGAATGAAACCTTGGCACCACGTTCCACAATGATTGGGTGTGAATGCGGATCCCAGTTCGCGACGATTTGACCGGCAGTCACAGTGCTGTTGTCGTCAATCGTTAACACAGAACCGTATGGCAGTTTGTAACGCTCTTTCTCACGGCCTTGCTCGTCGAACACTGTCACTTCAGCTGAACGTGACGTGATAACGATCTTGTCGTCAGTATTGCGAACAAACTTGGCGTTGTGCAGCTTCAGCGTACCAGAGTTTTTCACCTGAACACTGTTCTCAGCAGAAGCCCGTGATGCCGCACCACCGATGTGGAATGTACGCATCGTCAGCTGAGTACCAGGTTCACCGATAGACTGCGCCGCAATAACACCAACCGCTTCACCGGCGTTGATGATATGGCCACGGGCCAGATCACGACCGTAACACTTCGCGCAAACGCCAAAGTTGGTCTGACAGGTGATTACAGAACGGACATACACTTCATCAATTGAGTGGCTTTCGATCAGGTCACACAATTGTTCATCCAGCATGGTGCCGTCTGTTACCAGCACTTCACCAGTCGCCGGCACAACAACGTCGCCGATCACAACCCGACCCAATACGCGCTCACGCAGACCTTCTACAACGTCACCACCTTCAATCAGTGGTTTCATCATAATGCCGCGGTCTGATCCGCAGTCAGACTCAGTAACGACCAAATCTTGTGCAACGTCAACCAGACGGCGCGTCAGGTAACCCGAGTTCGCTGTCTTCAGTGCGGTATCAGCAAGACCTTTACGAGCACCGTGCGTAGAGATGAAGTACTGCAGAACGCTTAAGCCTTCACGGAAGTTTGCAGTGATTGGCGTTTCGATGATTGAACCATCTGGTTTTGCCATCAGACCACGCATACCGGCTAACTGACG
>JAIXSW010000295.1 GCA_027484495.1 Gammaproteobacteria bacterium | reverse complement strand
GTCCAAATCAACGTGCGTGGCCACAACGGCCACCAAGCGTTTGTCCAGAACCCGAAGCTCCGCACTTGATGCCAATGCATTCTCAAAGGCCACCGACTCTGCCCAGGTAAAACGGGCGCGTAATGCGTTGACGGTAATTTTGCGGCCAAGGGTGGCTTCGCTGATTTTTGGTGCTGTTGGAGGTAACGCCGGGTCTGACCGGCTAAACTCAGCTGTGTCTCTGTTGTAGTGGTCTCCGGTCTGCACATCCGAGTCAGCGCTAATCATGATGTAATCCGGAAGGTCTACCGGACCCGATAAATCAGCGACGCTAATCACGGATCCATCGGCGTCTAAAATTGCATATCTGAGCATTATTTAGTCTCCACGACTTGCCAGCGGCCAATGAATTTGCAATCGCCTAACAAATATTCGTTGGCCGCTAAATTTGTTATGGTTGAGAGGCGCAATGTGGTTGAATTAATAAGACGTGCACGCACTCTTTGAAGTGCCTGGTAGGAACCATTGTTGCTATCAATAGTCTGTGCACGGATGTAATCCACCCCATAACCTAGGGAGCTACTAGAGCTTCCAGTCGTTCGAAGAAACACATTCCCCTCAAACGTGACGAGCGATTTAGTCACATCCACAGCAGAAATCGTTACATCGATATAGATGCCGTCCTCGCCATTTACCGTGCCGTAAAGCGGGTTTGATATCGAGACGAAACCTGTTTGGTTACTCTTAATTCCGCCGCCAAGCAACATTGAAAGTTCCATTGAGTTCTCCTAAGCCATCAGGCAATAAACAGCTGCCATAACGTGCTGCGATTGATGAGTGAAATAGTCGCCGACACAGGCCCAGTCAGGGTATGGCTGGTGCCATTCGTGCCGTTTGCAACGTCCATACTGAGCGCACACGACAGAGTCAGCTGGCGGCCCGCAGGAACCATGACGTCTAATTCGATGCGATCTTTATTCTGGTAGCCGGAAGGAATGGTAATTGTCACTGAGGCAGTGCCAGGAACAATTGCAGCGCGGGTTACAACGCCTTTTCGGGCAATTGACGATGCGGCTGTGATGTAATCAGTATTATCCAGTTGGTCCGCAGAGTGGCGCAGTGACACCCAAGCGCCCCAAACCAGTGGGGTGCCATCACCGCAGCGGCTGTAAATCTCAACAGCAGGACCATCAGCTGACCAGACCATTTGACGGACGTTTTCAGCGTTCAGCACTGAAACAAATCCTTGCCAGCCTGCTGCGTTTTTAGGCACGTTTGCAGCGCCACTCAGAGAGTAAAAAGCACCATTTGTCAGAGCGCTGTTCCAATCTGTTACCGCAGTGGCGGTTTTAGACATTGCACCGACATTATCTGCAGTCAACACAATATTTTGCGTACCGTTGAAAGGCACCCCCGCAATAAGCCGTGCTGTCAGCAACTGGGCGGCGAATTGCGCGGAATTCCCCGCAGTACCAATGGCGTTATATACCTGAGTAACATAGCCTTGGGCTTCTTCGACTAACTCAGTCGTCTGTTGATGCAGCAACGCTGTTGCCTGACTAATTTGTTCTGCAGTCTCAGCCGCAGCAACCTGCTGGTTGTATGCATCAAAAGCAGTATCCACAGCGGCAGCCAGTGTCTGCAACTTCTGTAAGTACTGACCACCGCGATCAGTACCATCGAATGTAACGGCAGGCTTTACTAAAGCCGTCATCATGCCTCCCTAACCGCGAAAGGCGCGGCATAGTTGTTAAAGTGGGTGTTTGTAAGTCCTGGCAGCGATGTGAATTTGCAGCTCATCGCATACTCGATTTCTTTCACCGTGGCGGCTTCCGGATACAGGCTGATAAACCAATCCTTTGAGATCCCCACGGTGCGAATAGCCGTCGACAAGTGCGGTCGCTCCAGCTCTGACAGATGGTCCAGTGAAAACTTGAACTCACGGGTTTTGATACGATCATTGGCAAATACACTGCCAGCGGCCGTCACATACTGGCGTTCGGTGCTTTGCCATTGATGCAGAGCGCCCCAGCTGAAATTGACCGACGGTTCAAACACCTGGCCTAAATAAACCCGGTCAAATTCATGCAACCCGTCCCGCCCATTCGCATCTGAAATCGTCAGGCGCCCGGAGCGAAAAAACTGCGGTGTAAACCAGTGCTGGCTGAATTTAAATGGCCAGGTATCAAAAGGGCTTGCGATGAGGGAGTCGACTAACCAATCCAGCTCGCCCAATGATTTGGTAGGAACTGCATCTAAAAGTGCAGAGTCATAGACCTTTGCGCCGGTGGCGTTCGGGCCATCAAACAGCTCCACACGCCATTTGCCAGCGTTGCTCAGCCAGTGCCGATAAATCACCAGACCACTGGCCAGAGACATTTCCGGTAACGTGAAAACAACTGCTGAATTGCCCGCTGCAGGGGTGATAGCTGCGGTTAATGATTTGCCATATCGTTGGCTGTTTGAAAGTGGCAGCGTTGCGACCGCATTGCCTTGCACTAAATTAAGGGTGGCGCTGTCCCATAAGTTTTTAACCAGCATCCGGATGCGGTTCATCGGTAAATCTCCAGCTTGCAGGTATTGTCAGAAAGCACATCGACGATGCGTGTGATGACGGCGGGCGCACCGGCCTCGAAATACTGCGGATATGTCACCTGCACGACCTGACCAAGTTCCATCGCAAGAGGCGCAGTAAAGGCATTGAGTTCAAAGACTGTTCTCGGTACTGCGCTTAAGGCGGCGCGCCGGTTGGCTTCAGTCTGTGCATCAGCCTGGCTAACAATAAGCGTGCTGTGCTTTATCACAGCCGCATCCGGGTAGTCCGGGTTGGCAGCATTACTGGCAGTCACCAAGCTCTCCTGCGCCTCATAAAGGGCGGCTTGTGCTGGCATCGTTTCTCGCACACTGCCGGCAAGGCCGTCGGCTTGCACAGTCCAGTTGCGCCGATATCCCACCGTGACACTTTTGGCCGGCGCCAAACGCCGGCGCGGCAGTAAACTTGCGTCGGCGATATCGTCTGCAGTGAGATTTGCAGATGGGTTTAACGGGGCATTAAAGGCCGTTAAAACCAGCGCTCCAGCCCGGTTAAATGCCCAAGAACCACCCACCGAAGACACCAGTTCATCCAGTGCAGACTGCAAGGTTTGATCTCGGTTGATAAAGAGGCCCACTCCATAACCTGGCAAAGTGCCTACGGATGCAGACAGACCAATTCGGGCAGTCAATGCATCAATGATTTGCTTAGCGCTTTGAAGCCAAACACTGCTAATTTTGGCCCCATCAACGTCTGCGGTAATCCGCCCCTTGGCATTGTTCGTCAGGGTAAAAGTACCGGCTGCGAGGTTCGCGGTGTATGGGATCGCAAGGCCGTTTTCCCGTACGGCAGTGATGGCCTGCACCGCGCCATCGTGGACCTGATAAGTGCGCGTCACCTCGTTAATCAGCTCAGGACTCACGTTAAAGCAGCGGCCATACGTCAGTGGCACTGGCTTGCCGGCATTTGGCCCGGTGGCGATGTTGGCCCTTGGGACCGGCGTATCGAAGAGCGTTGCGGCGTCTTTGAAGCTCAGGCGCGCTGTATCACTACTGATCGCATCGAGCTGTTCAACCCGAGCGCCTGCAAGCACCACCCCAAAGTCAGACAATGGCCAGCTCATGTCACCACAGCGTAGCGTTACACTCATGCCGGCAACATTGGCGGAGTCAATCAGCATCTGGATGTCCTCATCGAGAAAAAGCTGTAAGTCGCCAAACCCGGTGCGGCTGAATCCGGCAAAGACTTCAGTCATATCACGCTCAAATTCCGGCAACTGCAGGATGGTGTCCGGGTATGGCGTCAGTGCTGGTGTATCGCCAGGGTGCGTCCGATATGGATGCGTCGAGCGGCGCAGCACATACCCCTGGCCGCCAAGGCGATAGGACACCTCCAGCAGGTAACAGCGGTCGAGGGCCGGCATCTTTATCCACTGTGCGAAGCTCATGCGATCCTCCGCGCATTCATCGCCATTTCCTGTGTGCGGGTAAGTTCACGGCGTACTTCTGCCAACTCCCGGCGAAGGGTATCGGTTTGCTGTTGCTGAGATTGGTTCAGCGTATCGAGTGCATCCACAATCGGATTGGAGCCATCACGCACGACCGGAGAGCCAGAGTTTTGCAGGCCACCCGTTGCATCTGATGTCGCTGCCGGCGGCGTCACGACCACTGGCGGGATCACAATCACTGGTGCCAAATCGAGGTCTAAAATCGCTGCAGCGATGCCATCGAGCTTGTTGCCAATGGTCGCATCCGATTGGCCAAACAAAGCTTTTAGGTTGGCAATTTCTTCATCCTGTTTTGCCAGGATTTTGGCCTGCTCTGCGGCATAGGCAGCCTGCGCCTGCTCAGCCAGTTTTTCCTGCACAAGCTTCAGTGCCTTGAGTTCATCCAGTGCGCCGCTTTGCAGCTCCACTGTTTTGTCCTGGTAAGCCTTGAGCGCGGCTTCCGCTTTTTCCAGTTCTGCCTTTTGTTCTTCCTCAGCCTTTTTGGCGAGTTCGTCCATCAGCTTTTGCAGCTCTTCCAGTTCGGCCAACGCACCGGTCTGAAGCTCCAGCGATTGCGCCTGGAACTGCAGCACCGGACGCGGCACCGAGTTGTCTGTGCCATTGGCTGTGCCGGCGAAACTGCGATAAGCAGCCTGCACCTGGTTAAAGATGGATGCGTACTCACTGCTGCCGCTGCTGTAGTAATCGCGGGCAATACTGAGGTAGTCATTGCCGACCTGAGAGAGCTGGGACATCGCATCCGTATCGCCGGACTTCGCTTTGGAGAGCAGTGCATTAAACTGGCTCTGTGCCTCGCCAAACTGCTCGCCCATCTTGGCCGGCGACAAGTCACTGAGTAAAAGCGCATCCGCTGCAGCCAGCAATTGCCGGGCCGCCGCCTGTGCCGCTTCATAGGCCGCCATATCCGCCTGATAGCGTGATTCCGCTGCAGATTGCAGGGCTTGCTGCTGCGACAGTTCCGCGTTGTAGCGGTCCATGATGGCTTGCTGCAACTGCTGCAGGTTGGTCAGCTGCTCAGTCGTGCTGCCCTTGCCGACATTGGCGCGAAGGCTCGTGATATTGCCGCGTTGGAAGCTCACTTCATTCCAGCCAGGCATTTGCCGGCGAATAGATAACATCGAATCAGCCAGGGCAGATTTCGCAGCCTGCATTTGGCTGACAAACGCCTGGTAGTTGGATTTTAACGTTTCAATCGCCTGCAGCTGGCTTTGCAGCAGCTGGTTGTTAGCGGCCATTTCTACGTTGTAGCGTGCCATCACGGCTGATTGCAGCCGGGATACCTGGGACATCTGCTCTTCAATCGAGCCTTGGCCAAGGCCGGCTTTGAGGGCTGCAATTTGGCCCTGCTGATAACCGGATTCATCCCAGCCGGCCATCTGCCGGCGAACTTCCAGCATGGATCCTGTCAGACTTTCACCGAGCTGTTTTAAGCTGTTAAACAGGCTTTCAAACTTGGTTTTAAGGGCTGACAGTTCCTGCTCTGCCTTGCTGTTGATGGCCGCCAGTTGCTGGTCAAACAGTTCCTGGCGTTTACGGCCATACAGGCGTTCCAGAAAAACCGTATCGGCGCCGACTTCTTCAGCGGCTTTTTTCTGCTCGTCAAACCAGGCATTGAGGTCAAACAGTGACTTCTGCACATCGGACATGCCCATTTTGGCCAGCTGATCTGCAAAGGATTTCTCCAATGCGGCTTTATCCTGCAGGCGCTGTTTTTCTTCCTCGGCCGCGCGCTCTGCCGCGTCATAGAATTCATCCATCATCGGCACCAGCTTCATCAGTGCCGCGAACATTGCCTGGCCAGCGTCGGTGGTCAGGTCCAGACCATCAATCAAGTCTTTAAAGCCATCACGGCTTGCCGGCATGGCCACACCGAGCGATGTGAACTGTGCCTGCAGGTTTTTGGTGATGGCCTGCAGCTGCTCGGACTCGTTATAAAACTCGCTGAAATAGGTGCTGGTTGCGCTCTGAAATTCCTCAATCCCGCCCATCAGTTCAATCAGCGCCTGCGCAACTTCCAGCTCGACGGCTTTGGTCACGCCGGAAAACCGGCTGAGCTGCAGGCCCAGATTGTTCATGGCTGCGTTAAAGACTGCCTGTTCCTGGGCAACCCGGATGAGGGTGTCATACAGGCCTTCACCCATTTTCTGGAACTCAGCAATGCCAGGCACCAGATACTGGACCATCAAATCGCCCTGCTGGCTGAACATCGCCTGCAGCTCTTTTTCGATTTCATCGCCTTTGAGATCTTTAAACGACAGCGCCGGCAGGTTGATGACAAACGATTCCAGCGTCTTGTTGGTTTCTAAACCAAGCAGACTGACGGCTTCAGTCACAGACTCGCCCATGTGGGCAAAGATACGGGCAAACTCGGTCCGAAGCGCATTGTCTACTGCGCGATATTCAGTGGACTCGCTTGATGATTTACTAAGGCCAAACAGTTTCTTTTTCGTGGTCTTGATCACGTCATAAACCGTGGCATTCATCAGGCCCGTGCTGATGATATCGCCCAGTTCCTGTGCGCCAAACGAGAGGCCACTGTCGACCAGTTCTTTTTTGGTCGAGCCAAAGAGGCCGCCAAGCAGTTTGTTGGTAAGGCCACCGACAAGACCACCCAGTAGCTTATCCGCGACCAGGCCAATCACACCGCCGCCCACCATCGACGCGAGGCCGCTGCCTAACTGCAAGTTGTAGTCCTTACCCAATTCGCCAGGGTAATTGGACTCATTGAAACGGCCATAACTCGCGACCAGATTGACCGCCAGATTTTTAATGCCGGCAGAAAGTTCGCGGATACTGCCGTTAATCGAGCGCAGCTCGGCGTACTGGTCCAGTTCCAGATCTTCAATGCGGCCAAGGGCATTGGCGATAGAGTCGGATTTAGCGCTGCTGTCACCGAGCACAGTGCCGGTGCTCTGTGTTTCCTGGCGCTGGGCTGCACTTGGCGCGCTGCCAGATGCAGAGCCGCTAAAGACACCAAGGCCGGCCATCAGTGCGGCCATTGCAGCAATGCGGGCAAATGCCGTGTATGGATCGCCATTACCTTGGTTGGTGATGGCGGCCAGCGCATTGGCAGCAGCCTTTTGAATAGCCAGTGCGATTTCTGCAGCCGTGAAGACCATTTCCATACGGTGCAAGGCTTCACGGCCTTTGCTGTTCTCACTGAACATCTTGCTGGCCGCCCCGGCGATGCTGGCATAACTGCCAAGCTGTGCCTGGGTTTGCTTGCGCATTAAATCTTGTTCAGTGGCCGATACTTTTTTAAGGGCCGCCTCTTTTTTGGCAGGGTCGTCCAGTTTGCTGGCTTTGGCGCGCTCTTCGCTGAGTTTAATAAAGGCTTTAGTGAAATCATCCTGCTGCTCGGTCATGTGCTCCAGCACATTGGCTAAGTCACCAAAGGAATCAATCAGCACATTGCCGACTTCACCGCCAATCCGGCCCATTTGGGTCAAACTATCTAACGCCGCATCAAAGCCACCATCTTTAAAATACTTCTGCAGCTCTAATTGTTCGTTCAGCTCTTTTTGTCGGGTGATTTCTTTTTCAAGCGCGGCAATATAGGCCGGATCGTCTGCCTTTAATTGTCGAATCGCTTTTTGTAGCTGATATTCCTGCTCGCCCTTTTGAATGCGGACCACCAGCAAATCATTTTCTTGCTGGATATTCTTTAAATAGTCCTGCTGCTCTTTGATTTGATTGAGCGACATCTGCAACTGCAGTTCCTGGCGAAGGGCTGCTAATAACTTCTCCGGCGCGCCCTGGTATTGGCTCAGCGCTTTGGCAATTTGATAGGCCCGCTCGCCCTCAGTGTTTTTGATTTTAAGCAGACTGTTTTCAGTGCGAAGGCTGGTTAGCGCTTTGGACAAATCAAGCGCTGTTGCCGCGTTTTTAGCGGTTTGGGCAAATTCACGGATAGCAGCGGCCGCCTCTTTGGGCAGCTCTTTGGCTTCAACGAACTGCGCTTTAAACAGCTCCAAATCAACGCCGGCCAGTGCCCGGCCCTGTGCATCCACCGCCTGAGCGGACAGCATCTGTGCGTTGTAGAGTTTGAGCATATTGTCGGCGCTGGAAGCTGACTGCGCGCCAAGATTGGCGGTAGCTTCCGCCATGGCATCGGCATCGGCTTTTCCTGCCTTTTGCGCTGTGCTCAGCGCTTCAATGGTGGCAGTCAGTTCTGCTTGTTTGGCTTTTAACTCAGCCACTTTGGCAGAATGACCAGCGAGATCACCAAAGCCACCAAACTGGCCGGTGGGCGCTTTGTTCATTGAGCTTTGCAGCTCTTTCTGCGCCTCGGCAAGCATCTGTTGAACGTCCTGCAGTTGCTGCTTGTACTGCGAAATCGTGTTTTCCTGGGCTGCAGCGGTAAGGCCCTTAAAGCTGGCTGTCAGCTCTGCATTTTTCTGTGCAGTTTCTGCAGCCCGGTCTTTATAAACCCCAAAGGCAACTGCCAGCGCACTGATGGCGGTAAGGCCTAAACCCACCGGGCCAAGCAGCAGGCGCTGTGCCATCGCCAGGGCATTGGTCGCCACCGTTGCGGTGCCGGTGACTGTGGTCACCATCCCAAGCGCAGACACTGTGCGGATGGCTTGCGTGTTGGCCAGCAGCTGAGCCTGTACACTGGCAATCACTGACGCGGCATAGCGGCCCATGGCCACCACTGCAGCAGTGCCCAGGATGTAAATCAGCAGCTCTGCAGTCTCGATAGCCGCCTGCATCGTTGGCGATAAATTATCTAGATCGCCGGTGCTAAAAGCATCCAGCTCTTTGGAGATTTGCTGAAAAAGCCCAGCCATGCTGGTAGAGAGACCGAGCATTAAATCCAGCTGTGCGGCAGCCTTTGACCAGCTGTTTTCCATCATCTGAGAGGCGCGGCCAAGACTGACTGGCATCTGTTCAAACTCAGCGCGAATTTGTGGCAGCTGCACCAGGATACTGTTCAAGACATCTTTGGACAGCAGTTCGCCAGCCAGCACCATCTTGCGAAGGTCGCCAAGGCCCAGCTCTTTGCTACTTTTGCCGATGTCATCCATGCCGGCACCGATGCGAACGGCAAGCTCCGGGATGTTCTCAAGGATTGAGTTAAATTCCTCAGCCCGCAAAATGCCGCCCGATAAGCCCTGGCTTAACTGCATCAGGCCATTGGCCATGGCATCGTTACTGCTGCCACCAATGACGCCAAGCTTTTGCACGGCATCGGTAAACTGCAGCATCTGGTCATTTGTGGCTTTGAGATCTTTGCGACTGGAACTTAAGCGCTGAAACAGCTCAACGGTCGACTGCAGCTCTGCGCCATTACGCTGGGCAATCGCATACATCTCGGCGGAGACCTGATTGTAATCGTGGGTCTCTTTGGTGGCCGTCTTGATGCGCTGCTGCAGTGTATTGAAATCATCGGCCAAGTAAGCAAAGTCGACCAGGCCAGAGCCTGCCGCCAGTGCGCCATAAAAGGCCGCACCAACGCCGACCATGGCCAGCATTTGACCGCGCAGACTGTTTAAATCCGCATCGGCTTGTTTCGCCTGGCGGCTTAATGCATCCGCGCCTTCGCTGGTTTGTAAAAGACCACGTTTAGCTGCAGCGGCCGCTTCACCGGTTTGTTTGAGGCTCTGCGCACCGGCTTTCCCGCTTTTGGCAGTCTGATCCAAGCCCTCGCCGGCTTCGCTGCCAGCCGCGCCAATGCCATCCAGTGAGACCGCCGCTGACTTTGCAGCTGCGTTGATTGAGGCAATATCCTTAACCACCACCTGGCCACCGGTTGTGGTCAATTTGATCGCTAAGGTTAAGTCACTCATCATCCATCCTTACATCAGTCTTTACTGCGCCAGACTTCCAGCGCGGCTTTTTCCATCCGCTGCAGCCCTGACCAAATCAGGTTCTGCTCATCCAGTTCTAATGCCTGGTAATCGGGCATCACGCGGCATCTGGCTTCGACCGCCGGGTAGTTCAGGCCAACCCGGACACCGGACATGCCGGCATGCACCCACTGGGTCGACACCGCAAAAAACACCTGCACGGTCATCAGATTTCCCGGCTGGATATCCGGGGTTGTATCAATTCCAGTCGTAGCGGCCTCGATGGCTTCCGGCGGTGCTCCCATGGCTTCCATGCGCTCTCGCACCAGGCTTGCCTTGCTGGTTGCACCACCGGCCCACCAGGTCGCTACTTCTTCGAGTTTTTTGTAAGGACATCTCCGGAGCGCGCTGTGTTAAAGGCGTCCTGAATGGCTTCGCGCACTTCTTTGAT
>JAIXSW010000003.1 GCA_027484495.1 Gammaproteobacteria bacterium | reverse complement strand
CCGGCATTTGAGCGTGACTTTCTGGCCTTGCCGCTCCAGTAATAAATCAATCTCTGAGCCGGGTTCGGTTTCGGCGACGATGTCCAACGCCTGACCGACACTCGTCAGCGCTTTATTGTCGACCTGCAACAAAATGTCGCCTTGCTGCACGCCTGCAGTATCGGCAGGGCCAAAGGGCTCAACCTGATCGATCATCACGCCATAAAATGGCTGGCCGGTGGATACCTGGCGCTCACCGGCGGCATTCACGACCGGAATGCCATTCATCCCGAGCGCTCCACGCACGACGCGCCCGTGTTTAATCAGTTTTTGCATCACGGTGGCGGCCAGTTTGTAGGGCACCGCAAAGAAAATCCCTTGTACTTCCAAATTGCGCTGACGCTGAAAGGCGGCGGTATTGATACCGACCAATACGCCATTGCTGTTGACCAGCGCGCCACCGGAGTTGCCTTCATTGATGGCTGCGTCCATCTGCATAAAATCAGTGTAAGAATTGGTACTCAGGCCAGCCCGGCCAGTTGCACTGATGATGCCTTGAGTGATTGATTGGCCCAAATTCAGCGGGTTACCAATCGCAAGTACCAAATCGCCGACTTGGGGGGCCAGCTCAGGATTTTGTGGAATGACGGGTAAATCTTCTGCTTCGACTTTCAACACGGCAAGGTCGGTCATTTGATCCTGGCCGATCAGCAGGGCATCCAGCTGCCGGCCATCCTGCAGTGCTACGACGATTTGATCAGCACCGTGTACGACATGGTAATTGGTCACGATATAACCATCGCTGCGCATGATCACCCCCGAACCAAGCGACTGGTTCTGGATCACGCGGCGTTCATAGGAACGCTCGTCCAATTGCGTACTGCGCGTATAAACATTGACCACTGCAGGTGCAGCGGCACGGACCGCTTTGGCGTAGGATATGGCGGCTGGCTCGGCTTCCGCAGGTTGCAGCAGATGAGTAAGCTGCAATTGCCCGGACGGGGCGAGCAACAGGTAAAGCAGCGCAAGTGCCAGCCCATAGGCCACGCTCTTAAAAATCAGCAGCAGGAAATTAGTCACGACGGTTTTATCTGAACTCAGCAATGCTTCAGCATAGCATTGATGCCTGTAAAGCTGCAGCAGAAAAAACGTTACTGATCATGAAATTGGGCTTGCCGTAGCCTGCTTGGTAGTCGCCAGGTTTCAGCGTTTTCGCAAAAAAAAAGCCGGGTTGCCCCGGCTTTATCTGATGGTTCGAATTAACGGATCAATGTATAGAACACAGTGTTATCCCGTTGAATTTGCAGAGCAATCACACCACGCGCCTGTTCCAGAACGGACCGGAGTTGGGTGATATTTTCAATCCGCGTCCGGCCAATACCGATAATCACATCATTTTTACTGAGACCAAGACGCGCCGCCGGTGAGCCGTCGGCAACTTCAGTGATGACAACGCCAGCTTCGCCGTCTGGTGTTTTACCGTTGGCAAAGTTGGCACCAGCCAGCATTTCATGCAGATTTTCTGCGGTGACATTGGCTTGGTCCGCGGCAGATAACTTCACGTCGAGTGAGACTTGTTTATCTTCGCGCAGAATTCCCAGCTTCACTGATTTACCGATGCCGAGTGTACCTACTTTAGCACGCAGTTCTGACATACCCTGAATCGGTTTGCCATTGAGGCTGACGATAGTGTCACCGGCTTTTACACCAGCTTTTTCCGCACCAGAATCGGGTGTAACCATCCGGACGAAGACACCTTTGTTGGTTTTCACGTTCATGTTTTTGGCCAGCTCAGCGTTCAAGTCATAGCCTTCAATACCGAGCACACCACGTTTTACTTCGCCAAATTCAATGATTTGATTAACGAGGTTTTTCATCATCGTCGATGGAATGGCAAAACCGATACCGATATTGCCGCCGTTTGGTCCCAAAATAGCGGTGTTAATGCCGATCAGTTCACCTTTTAAGTTGACCAGTGCACCACCTGAGTTACCGCTGTTGATCGCTGCATCGGTCTGGATGAAATCTTCATATTTTTCAATATCAAGCCCACCGCGGCCAAGCGCACTGACGATACCGGACGTAACGGTTTGGCCTAAACCAAACGGGTTACCAATGGCGACCGTAAAATCGCCGACCCGCAGCGTGTCGGAATCCGAGATTGTGATCGCGGTCAGGTTGTCGGCTTTGATTTGCAACAGCGCGATATCGCTGTCCGGATCTTCACCGATTTTTTTTGCTTCAAAAGTCCGGCCATCTTTTAAGGTGACCTGAATTTCATCGGCTTGATTAATCACATGAGAGTTGGTGACCACATAACCTTTGGCGGCATCAATGATCACACCAGAGCCCAAGCCGCGGAATGGCTGAGAGCGGCGCATTTCGCCTTGACCAAAAAACTGTTGGAAAGCATCCGGCACACGCTGACGCACTTCCCGGTTACCGGCTACGTTAATGTTGACGACGGCTGGGGTCACTTTGTCGAGCATAGGTGCCAGGCTTGGCATTTCGGTGCCGGCTTCGGCACCGAAGAAAGGGAGTTTTGCCGCTGCAGGGCTTGGTTGGGCTAACAGAAAAACTGCAAGAATACTTGCGGTGACAAAGGATAACTTCATATTCATAACGCACTTGTCTCCATCGGGTAACTGCCTCTGAAGACCGGTGCATTTTTAAAAAGTTTCAGTTTCCTGAATTTTTTTCTGTTGGGAAGGTTTTCATCAACCCGCTGGAATGACCCGCATAATCAAGTGGTTGTTGTGCATGTGACACTTGTTTGCGTCGGCGTTCATCGATTTGTCCAAGCGATTTACGAATGTGTTCTGCTGTATCCGTCGATAAATAATTCAAATGCGTCGGGCGCTGAACCGGGGCTTTGTCGACCAGCGTCATCTTGGTACTGGCCATATGGCGGACGATCTGTTCGTAGTTGTCTTGCAACTGACTCATCAGCCGTTGCGTGGTCTCCAGATGGTCGGACACTTCTGTGCGATAATTTTGCAGCTGGGTTTTACTCTCTTCGAGTTCAACCTGCAGTTTGTTCTGATTAAATTGCCGGACACTGTAAAAACGGGCTGCTGCAGCACCAATCACTAAACCGGCAATCAGCCAAAGAATGGAAGACATCAACATAACAACTCCTGGAACTACGATTTACTGCCAAGTGTAACCGATCTTCTTATCGGTAGTGGTAAGGCATGTTACTATATGCGCTAACTTTTCCCGGCCAGAACCTGCGCCCGCACTGCATTGTATGATGACGCCACAGCAAAAATATCAGCTTGATTTACAGCGCCCCGATTTTCAGTTTGATGCTGCTCAGCAACATGCCGTGTTGCAACTGCAACGCCTGTATGACGATTTTGTTAGCCGAAAGCCAAAAAGCACTTCGATTTTCAATAAGTTATTAGGAAAAAAAGCGGATGTAGGCCCGCTCAAAGGTTTGTATTTCTGGGGCGGAGTCGGCCGCGGCAAGACCTATCTGGTGGATACATTTTTTGAATGCTTACCCGGTGACCGCAAACTGCGTGTGCATTTTCACCGTTTTATGCACAAAGTCCACGACGAACTGAAAGCGCTGGCCGGTGAGTCAAATCCATTAGAAAAAGTCGCCGACCACTTTAAACGTGATGTGGATATCATCTGTTTTGATGAGTTTTTTGTGTCAGATATCACCGATGCGATGATCCTCGGCACGCTGATGCAGGCCTTGTTTGCCCGTGGCATTACGCTGGTAGCGACATCGAACATTGAGCCGGATGGCTTATATCGCAACGGTTTACAGCGCGCCCGGTTTTTGCCTGCGATTGCTTTGATTAAACAACATACCGATGTAGTTAATGTTGACAGTGGTATTGATTACCGGCTACGTACTTTGCAGCAGGCTGAAATTTATCACGCGCCGCTCGATGAAAAAGCAGAACAGAATTTGCAGCAGTATTTTCTGGCCCTGTCGGTTGAGCCGCGTCAGCAGGATGGCCAAATTGACATTGCCAGCCGGAAACTGAATTACCGGCGTGAAGCTGATGGCATCATCTGGTTTGAATTCAGTGAGTTATGCGAGACGATGCGCAGCCAGTATGACTACATGGAACTGTCGAAAATCTACCATACGCTGCTGCTGAGCGGAGTGAAGCAGATGGGGCAAGGCAACGATGATGTGGCTCGGCGTTTTATTGCACTGGTCGATGAGTTTTATGAGCGTAAAGTCAAGCTGATCATCTCCGCTGAGCTGCCGATGGAGCAGTTATATACGCAAGGAATTCTGTCGTTTGAGTTCAGGCGCTGCCTGAGCCGTCTGCAGGAAATGCAGTCACAGGATTATCTGGCACTGGCTCATTTGCCGTAAAACACTGATTCGATCGAAAAAATCTGCACAAAACAGCTGTTTTTTATGCAGCCTTCCTTTATAATCCGCCGCCGGCCCACGTTACAGCCTGATTCTGCCGTAGCCTGGCAGTTTGCAGTACTCGAAGGGGTACGATAAACGACGCAGCCTGAGTAGGTTGCGTAAGGTGTAACATATTTATTTTTGGGTAGTTTTTGATGAAAACTTTTACTGCTAAACCAGAAAGCGTAACACGCGACTGGTTCGTTGTTGATGCCGCAGGTAAAACCCTGGGTCGTCTGTCAACTGAAATCGCTAGCCGTCTGCGCGGCAAGCACAAGCCAGAATACACGCCACACGTTGACACCGGCGACTACATCATCGTAGTTAACGCTGACAAAGTGACTGTAACTGGTAACAAAGCGAAAAACAAAATGTACTATTCTCACTCTGGTTTCCCAGGTGGCATCAAAGAAATTAACTTTGAAAAGCTGCTGGATAAAAAACCTGAGATGGTACTGGAGACCGCGATCAAAGGCATGCTGCCAAAAGGTCCACTGGGTCGCGCTATGTTCCGTAAGTTAAAAGTGTATGCAGGCGCCGAGCATCAGCACGCTGCCCAGCAACCACAAGTTTTAGACATCTAACGGGAGCATAGACATGGCACAGAATCAATATTACGGTACTGGTCGTCGTAAGACCTCTACTGCACGTGTATTCCTGAAAGCGGGTGCTGGTAACATCGTTATCAACCAACGTACTATCACTGAATACTTCGGTCGTGAAACTGCTCGTATGGTTGTTATGCAGCCATTAGAGTTAGTTGAAATGGTTGGCAAGTTTGACATGTACATCACTGTTAAAGGTGGTGGTATTTCTGGTCAAGCCGGTGCTATCCGTCACGGTATCACCCGTGCACTGATGGAGTTTGACGAATCTCTGCGTCCTGCGCTGCGTAAAGCTGGTTTCGTAACCCGCGACGCTCGTAAAGTAGAACGTAAGAAAGTCGGTCTGCACAAAGCGCGTAAGCGCCCACAGTACTCAAAACGTTAATTCGTTTTCCCGAAAAACCCGGCTTCTGCCGGGTTTTTTTTCGTCTGAAACAATGTCCGGCACTCTGGCAATTCGACAAAGTCCGGTAATACTTGTTTGCGTCCGGCATAAAACAGCTATGGTGATTAAGGAGCAAAATCTGCTCAGATGCGCTGCTGGTTATCGTTAGTAATTTGTAAAGCAAATTCAGTCTGTTGCCCACATTGTCCGGGATCAAAAAATTGCGAAAAAAAACTGCAGCTGGTCGCATAGAATCAGTGTAAATCCTTGTAACAGGCAGGGCTTTTCATTATGATCCGCCGTATTTTGCAACTTATAATAATCGCTGTAATTCAGCCGCTTAAACTGTTTAAGTTTTAAGCGTAAACGTGGAGATGAGTGGATGAGCAATGCGCCAGTTGATCATGGTCGCCGTCGCTTCCTGACCATCGCGACCTCTGTTGTAGGTGGTGTTGGTGCTGTCGGAGCAGCCGTTCCCTTTATTGCGTCCTGGAATCCGAGTGAGAAAGCAAAACAAGCGGGTGCGCCTGTTACTGCGAATATCGGCAAACTCGAGCCAGGTCAGTTAATTCGGGTGGAATGGCGCGGTAAACCGGTGTGGGTCGTGAACCGTACACCGGATATGTTAAAAAGTCTGGCGGCCGTTGAAGGTCAGCTGCGGGATCCGAATTCTGATGAAGAACAGCAGCCGGCTTATGCGAAGAACCAGCATCGCTCGAAAAAGCCAGAAGTGTTTGTCGCGGTCGGTATTTGTACCCACCTGGGTTGTTCGCCAACTTATAAGATGGCTGATTTTGATGCCCATGTTGAAGGGATCGCATCTGGTTTCTTCTGCCCATGTCACGGCTCCACCTATGACATGGCTGGTCGGGTGTTTTCCGGCGTACCTGCGCCAAAAAACCTGATGATCCCACCATATATGTTCACTGATGACACGACGCTGGTTATTGGTGTTGACGAGGGGACTGCCTGATGTTTAAAAATTTCATGAGTTGGATTGAGTACCGCATGCCATTTATGGAGAAGATGAATCTCCATGTGATGCAGTACCCGGCGCCAAAAAACTTTAATTTCTGGTACTTCTTCGGCTCGTTAGCGATGCTGGTGCTGGTTAACCAAATTGTCACCGGCATCTGGTTAACGATGAATTTCGAACCTTCTGCTGAACGCGCCTTTGCTTCTGTTGAATACATCATGCGTGATGTCGACTACGGCTGGCTGCTGCGATATATGCACTCTACCGGTGCTTCTGCCTTTTTTGTCGTCGTTTATCTGCACATGTTCCGCGGCATGATGTACGGCTCCTACCAAAAACCACGCGAGTTGCTGTGGATCTTCGGTATGCTGATCTTTGTCGTACTGATGGCTGAAGCTTTCATGGGCTACCTGCTGCCATGGGGTCAGATGTCTTTCTGGGGCGCTCAGGTTATTATTTCTATCTTCGGTGTTATTCCGGGGATTGGTGATGATTTAACCCTGTGGATCCGCGGTGACTACGTCATTTCCGGCGCTACATTGAACCGTTTCTTCGCGTTACACGTCATTGCACTGCCGCTGGTTCTGGTTATTCTGGTGTTCTTACACATCATCGCTCTGCACGAAGTGGGCTCAAACAACCCGGACGGTATCGATGTAAAAGTACCAAACGAAGGGCAGAGATTTGAGAATAACGTCTCAGAAAAATTCACCTTCCATGAGTATTTTACCAAAGGCGGTAAGAAAATCATCGTCGATGCGATCCCTTTCCACCCGTATTACACGGTGAAGGATATCGTTGGTGTGGTGGGCTTCCTGATTATCTTCTGCGGTGTGATTTTCTTCGCACCGGAAGGCGGTGGTTACCTGCTGGAGCCGCCAAACTTTGAACCAGCAAACCCAATGAAAACACCTGACCACATTGCTCCGGTTTGGTATTTCACACCATTTTACGCCATCCTGCGGGCGATTCCTGACCAGCTGTGGGGCGCCATTCTGATGTTTGCCGCTATTATCCTGTTGGCGCTGTTGCCTTGGTTAGACCGCTGCAAAGTCCGTTCAGTGCGCTACCGCTCTACGCTGCATAAACTGAACCTGGTCAATTTTGTGATTAGCTTCTTCGTGTTAGGTGTACTGGGCGTGTTACCGGCAACCCCGACTTACACGCTGTATGCACAAATTGCATCCGTTGCTTACTTCGGCTTCTTCGGTTTGTTGTGGTGGTACAGCAAAAACGAAAAAACCAAACCATTGCCTGTGAGGTTGTCATAATGCTGAAAAAGTTATTCTCAGTACTGGCACTGGTGACGTCTGCTTCAGTGTTGGCTGCAGGTGGACACGCTGTCCACCTGGACAAAGCGCCGATTAACCTGCATGACAAAGAGTCATTGCAGCGTGGCGCTAAGATGTTCCAGAACTACTGTCTGGGCTGCCACCAGATGGAATACCAGCGTTATTCTCGTACGTTCCGTGATTTAGGTATTCCGGATGAAGTAGGGATGAAAGAGCTGGCGTTTACGGCAAATAAAGTCGGTGATTACATTAAGAACTCAACGCCAAAAGCCGATTTGGCCAGATGGTTTGGTGCGCCACCACCGGATCTGACGAACGTCGCACGGGTACGGGGTCCGGATTGGATCTACACCTATCTGCGGTCGTTTTATGTTGACCCAACGCGTCCGTTTGGCGTGAACAACGAAGTGTTCCCACTGGTTGGTATGCCACATGTTCTGCAGGAATTGCAGGGTATTCCGCATAAAAAACACGAAACACAGATGGTCGATGGTGAGTCGAAAGAGGTTTATGTCGGTATTGTCGCCGATGGTTCAGGTGAACTCAGTCCGGAAGAATATGACCGCGCTGTAGCAGATCTGGTGAACTATCTGGAGTACACTGGCGAGCCTTCAAAACTTGAATCCCATAGCCTGGGTATTAAAGTGATGATCTTCCTGTTTATTTTCTTTGTGTTGGCATTCCTGCTGAAGAAAGAATACTGGAAAGACGTTCATTAAGCGCCACGCGCTGTCAGTATAAGGGGCCGCAAGGCCCCTTTGCCTTTTTCGGAGGAAGCCATGGCGAGCAACGCCAGCAGACGTAATACAATGACTTTGTTCAGTGCCGCAGCCGATATGGACAGCCATCACGTGCGGATGGTGCTGGCCGAAAAAGGCATCAGCGCAGATATTCTGGTCGTACATCCTGGCAACCTGCCGGAAGATGTGTATGAAGTGAATCCATATGGTAGTTTGCCCACACTGATTGACCGCGATTTGGCACTGTATCAGGCCGATATCATTATGGAATATCTGGACGAGCGTTTTCCGCATCCGCCATTGTTGCCGGTCTATCCGGTCGCGCGTGGCCAGACCCGGCTGATGATGTATCGCATCAAGCGGGACTGGTATGGTCTTGCGAATAAAATTCTGGCCGATGCGCCCGGCGCCGCCGATGCCCGGCACGATTTACGCGAAAGTCTGTTGTCGACCGCGCCGATTTTTGCTGACTCGCCGTTTTTTATGAGTGACGAATTCAGCTTACAGGACGTGTATCTGTCGGCTTTGTTATGGCGCCTGCCGCTGCTTGGCATTGAATTGTCTGGCCCCGGCAGTAAACCAATTAAAAATTATATGCTGCGGATGTTCGAACGCGATGCCTTTCAGCAGTCACTGACTGAAGCCGAGCGCCGCATTCATCCCGGTATGTATTAAGAGAATTCATCATGCAAATGACTCCAAACCGGCCTTATCTGTTGCGTGCTTTTTACGAATGGATCGTCGACAACAACTGCACACCATATCTGGTCGTTGATGCCACTATGCCTGGTGTGAAAGTGCCATTGCAGCATGTCAAAGATGGCCAAATCGTGCTGAATATCAGTCCCGGTGCTATTGGTAATTTATTGCTGGGGAATGATGCAGTGACTTTTAATGCCCGGTTTAGCGGCAATCCGTTTGCGCTGTATATTCCGCAGCGTTCTGTTCTGGCGATCTATGCCCGCGAAAACGGCGCCGGCACTATGTTCACGCCGGAAGAAGAATGGCAGGAAGATGAGCTGGATGACGCTGAGGCTGACATTGAAGAGGCGGCAGCCAGTGATAGTCCGGAGCCAGGTCCCGATGATGACAAGCCGAAAAAAGGTAGCCATCTGCGGGTAGTGAAATAGTCATTGCCTGTGTAAAAGCAAAAAGCCGCTGTATGCGGCTTTTTCATTTTCTGGCCCGGTAAATCAATGCACGACGACTTTTCGCACGACGACCGGTTTTTTCACCACGACCGCCTGTTTGACCACCACAGTTTTCGCCACCGGTTTTGCTACCACCACATGGCGGTGATGTGCCGGATGCACCACGCAACCTGACAGCACCACTATCGCGATTAAGCCCGTCAGCCACACTTTTACCGATGAATGATTAAAAACTGGCATGTCAGATTCCTTGTTCTTTTGATTTTGCACGAACCGAGTGTAGTGATTGGCACGTCAACAAGGTGAAAAGGCAAGTAAAGGTTGGGTAAATCTATCAGCTGAAATTGGTATGACGGGCAACATTCACGAATGCGGTATCGCAATCCGATATCAATGTTTCATAAGGTTTTTCGGATAGGTTTTATTTAGTCTGCGTCAGTACTATTGCGACAAGTGTTGTAGTTTAATCACAATTTAATTACATTTTGAGTGTGCAATACTCAATTATCTGCATTCAGTTAAATAGCTTTTCACACTGGACGTGACGCCAATGCAAATTCCCGTAGAGCGCCAGCCTATCTGGCAACATCCCCGCGTAATTCTTGTCATGATCACACTGCTCATCTTGGTTCTGGGCGTGATGATATCCGGTTTTTTTTCGCACACGAAGCCATCAGCGCTGCAAACCAGCCGGATACAGCTCGGTAGTCTGGACAATCAGATCAGTGCCTTTGGCGTTTTAGTCCCGCAAAAAGTGCAAAGCCTGATCGCCTTGACCGAAGGCCGGGTGTTGCAGCTGGCGCAAAGGCCCGGCGCTATGCTCGAGGCTGGGCAGCCGATTTTGCAGCTGGTCAATCCAAAATTACAGCGTCAGCTGGAAGAGCAGGAACTGGCATTACAAGCACAGCAGGCCGAATTTTTATTGTTGCAGCAGCAGCTGGAACAAGAGCAGCTGCAACTGCGGCATGACTTACGGCTGGCTCAGGCGGAGCAGCAACTGTTGCAAACTCAACTTGCGGCCAAACAAGAGTTGTTTCGACAGCAAATTGTTTCAGCGCTGGATTTTGCCCAAAGCGAGGCGCTGCTGATGCAGGCCAAACAAAAAGTGCAGCTGGCCGAAGAGAAACTCAAAGGCTTTGCTAAATCCAGCCAAAACCGGCTGGCTGCAGCGGAATTAAACCGGCAACGCGCGGAAAAACAACGTGATATCGCCAAACAGGATGTGCAGGCGTTGGCCGTCAGCAGCGAGATCAGCGGCCAGCTGATTGCGCTCGATGAAAGCTTAAAACCGGGCAGTCAGGTAGTGGCAGGGCAAGCTTTGGGGCAAGTGGCTGAGCCCGGGCAATTATTGGCGGAGCTGAAAATCGGTGCGGTTGATGCGGCGCTGGTTAAACCGGGTCAGGCGGTGACGCTCAACATCAAAGGCAAACCAATGCTCGGTGAAGTCAGCTGGGTGTCGCCCAATGTGGTGGACAACTTTTTGCGGGTCGATGTGGCGTTGTTAAGTGAATTGCCTGATACCGCCCGCGCCAATATTGAAGTGAAGGCTGATATTAATGTCGGTGTAAACGAGCAGACGCTACTGAGTGACCGCGCTTCTTACATTCAAAAACCTCAACAACGCCAGGCGCTGTTCGTCTGGGACGCTGCCACCGGACAATATCAGCGCCGCGAAGTGCTGATCGGCAGCCTGACGCCAAAACAAATGCAGCTGTTAGATGGTGTCAAAGCCGGTGAACAGATTTTACTGCAGGTGCCGGCGGCACTGTTAAACAGCGAAGTAATTGCACCGGAGGACCTCAATGGCTGAAGCACATAACCCGCAATCCTATCAGGCGGAAACCCTCATCGACATCCGGCAGGCGTCTAAGGTGTTTACTCAGGGCAAGCTGCAACTACCGGTATTGCAGGCACTGAATTTTCGCGTGACGCGGGGTGAGTTCGTTGCGATTGAAGGCCGTTCCGGTAGCGGTAAATCGACCTTGTTATCCATTATTGGCTTGCTTGATAGCTTTTCTGCCGGTGAGTATTTGCTGCTTGGCCAATCCGTGCCGGGCTTGTCGGCTTATCAGCATAGTGTGCTGCGTAACCGGCATATTGGCTGGATTTTTCAGAACTTTAACCTGATTAGCAGCATGACAGTGGCAGAGAATGTCAGTTTACCGCTGCGTTATTTAGCCGGCGTCAAAGCGGCCGACTACCGCAGCCGGGCGGCACAAGTGCTGGCGCAGGTGGAACTGTCTGACAAGCTGGACGCTTATCCGGAGCAGTTATCCGGTGGTCAGCAACAACGGGTTGCGATAGCACGGGCGCTAATCACTAACCCGAGCTTGTTATTGGCGGATGAACCGACCGGTAACCTCGATTCACAAAGCGCTGAGATTGTGATGAACCTGCTGACCAGGCTGCACCAGGATGGCGCGACCGTGCTGATGGTGACTCATGACCCGCAGCTGGCCGCCAGGGCACAGCGCCGTTTGTATCTGACCGATGGCCAGTTTGTCGTAACAGCATCAGAGCAGATCACAGCAACACCACCAACTGGTGCAGCGCCAGTGAATATGGCAGCGGCTCAGCAGAGGGCCAGCTAATGCATTTGCTGTTCACGCTGAAGTTTAGCTGGCGCTTATGGCGTGGCCAGCGCCTGCAATGGAGTTTGCTGGCGCTCGGCTTAGGTTGTTTTAGTGCTTTATTGTTGTTACTGCTGCAATTAGGGCCACAGCTGCGCACACCATTGCCGGGCTGGGCCCAGCCGGCAGACTTGGTGGCGACTGTGCACCGCACCGACCCACAAGGCCGTTATCAACCTGTTAGTCATGCGGAGTTGTACAGGTTGAAGCATCAGCCTGAAGTGACTGCGCTGGCCATCGCGCAGTTTAGGTCCAGTGAGCTGCGGATTGCCGAACAGAATATCGACCGCACTAAGCTGGTGTATTATAGCGAAAATTTGCCAGCAGTGTTGGGACTTCAAGCGCCTTTTACCCGGCCGGAAGCAGGGCAGGCGCAGCCGGTGTACCTGAGTCATTGGCTCTGGCAGTTATTGGGTAAGCCGGAAGTTCAAGGCTTAGATGTATTAGTCCGTGAAAATGACAAACGTTATGTGATTGCAGCGGTATTACCGCCGGCGCTGGACCGCTTTAGTGAGAAACGTCCAGGTCTGTGGTTACCTTGGGAAGACCGGTTTTTATCTTTAATGGATATTGATGAAGGCCACGACACCAGCAAAGGCCCTGGCCCTAAAGCATTGGCGATGACTGAAAACCTTCCTAATAGTATTGGTTTTATTCAGCATAAAGCAGAGGTGAATCTCACTGCGCTGGCCAAGAACTACGATGCGACACCGGTTGAATGGCTGGGGCTGCAAGCTTTTAAAATGATTGAAGATAAGCATCAGGCCGACATTATTCCGGGTATTGAGCTGTTTCCGGAGCAACGCGCTGACTTATTGCAGCAATTCTGGTTGCTGTGTTGCCTGACGCTGCTATGCGGCGCCGTGGTGGCTATTAACCTGGTGTTTTGTCTGATCGGTCAGCTGGTGCAACGCCAGCATGAAATGGGCATGCGTCAGGTGTTGGGTGCCCGCAGCTTGCAGTTAAGCCGGCAGCTGGCGCTGGAGCAGTTACCACTTTGGTGCGCGGCTTTGGCCATAGGTGGGTTGTTGTATTGGCAGGGCGCTGGGCTGCTTGCCGGGCTCAAGGTGTATCAGCAATATTTTGGCAGTGCTGGGGTGCCGTTTGATTGGGGCTATGCCGCCGTTGCCGTGTTGGGGCTTACTGTATTTTTGCTGCTGTGCAGCCAGTTGCCCCTGCTGTGGCTGTTACGCCGTGCCCGGATGTTCCGCAATCGTCAGGCGCAGCGCAATGTGTTACAGCAACGGCTGGCGCTGGCGCAGCAAGTACTGCAACTGAGTTTTGCTGGTCTGGCGCTGGTGCTGGCGTTGTCGTTACAGTTTCAATTGCTGCAGCAGGAAAACACCATCAGCCGCTGGTTGCCATTCGAGGAGATCAGGCTGCGGCTTAATCCCGGAATTCACCCGGATGCAGCGTTGCAACGCGGTGAGTTTGGTCAGTATTCAGCAGCACAGCTGGCGTTTGCCAGCGAATTCACGGAGCCGGTGGAACGTAAACTTAGCACCACAGTCAACGGTCACACACTGGAGCTGTTTGTCCACAGTACTGAAATGAGCAGCAATTATCTGCAATTTATCGGTGCCGATGTCATTGCAGGTACTGCCGAAACAGACAGTGACGGCATTGTGATTAACCGAGCGCTGGCCGACCGTTTGCTGGAGCCGGGCCAGACCTATGCGGATTTACCTGGCACGACTTTGAGCTACTTAGCCCCATTTGCCGTGCAGACACAAATCCGTGGCGTGATTCAAAACCTGCCGCATCGTGGGGTTGCTGCGGCTTCAATGCCGATGATGTACACCCAGCTGAAAGTCAACGGCTGGGGTCCGCATGATGTTCTTACCCTCATCACAAACCCAAAACTGGTCGATGAGGTAACCACAGCGCTGGAAGACTGGGCCGACCGACAAGGTCAGGATTTAGACATCAGCTACCAAGGCAATTTGGCCAAACAGCTGGAGCAAATGAACGAACCTTATTGGATTTTTGCCCGCATCTCGTTGCTGTTGGCCGGGGTGATTAGTTGGCTTGCCGCGTTAAGTCTGTATTATCAGCTGAAAACTCAGCTGCTGTTAGAGCAAAGTGTGCTGGCAACCAAACTTGCAGTCGGTGCCACAGTACCGGGTTTAATCAGCCGCTTATGTGGCCATCAGCTTGGATTATTGCTGCTGAGTGTGCCGGTCTGTGGTTTGTTGTTGTGGGGGCTTTCGCCCTGGCTCAGTGGCAAACTGGGGGCGTCGGTATTTCAGCACAACGCTGTGTTACCGGCGCTGGCATTGCTGCTGGGCCTGGTGTTGCTTGCCACAGTGTTACCGGCGCTGCGCTTGTTGCAAAAACCAATCGCCTTATTGCTGCAGGGCAGGGCCACCTGAGGCGACTTGCCAGAACGCTCGCATCAGCGGTTCGTGCAGGCGTTTGGATTGCATACAGATGCCCAAATCAAAAGGGGCAAACTGGTAATCGAGCGCCAGCACGCGCACCCGGTCGCGCACCGGGCTGTGTTGCACCACCGGATCAGGCGCTATCGCCACGCCAGTACCAAGCGCCACCATACTGACCATCGCTTCGTGGCCTTCCACTTTGGCGACAATATTCGGCGTGATGCCCTGCTGTTTTAACCAGGCATCGAGGCGGCTACGCGCCGGGCCATGTTCCGGCACTATCAGCGGGATCTTGTCCCAGTCCATCGCCGTTTCGTTGAGTAAATCATTGACTTTACAAGGGATCACCGGGGCAATCAGCTGTAGCGGTAGTTTAGCGATGCTGGCAAAAGCGATATTCAGCGGTAAATTTGGTGGATACACCGCCAAAGCAATATCCGCTTCATCGTTTTTGACTTTCTCCAGCGCCAATGCGGCGTCACCGGTGGTCAGGCTGATTTCTGCTTTGGGGCACAGTACCCGGAATTTATCCAGGATCGCCGGTAAATGGCTGTAGCTTGCGGTGACAGTGCAAAACAGTCGGATCTCGCCTTGCAGCGCGTCAGAGGTTAACGACAAATCGACCTGCAGCTGATGCCAGTCCGCCAGATACTGTTTCACAAACTGCACAAAGCGCACGCCGGCCGGCGTCAGCCGCACTGACCTTTTGTCGCGGCTAAATAACTGCACGCCCAAATCTTCTTCGAGGCGCTGAATAATCCGCGTCAGCGTCGACGGCGATACATATAACTGTTCGCTGGTTTTCGTGAAGTTCAGGCTGCTGGCCAGGTGCAGATAAAGCTGGGCGCTGCGGATATCCATCAAATTCCTTTGCTGCAACCGATCGATTGCAGATTCTTCATTGCAAAAAGTGAAATACTGTTTTGAGAATATATCACTTCACGCAATGAGACCAGTGTCTTATGCTGGCTTTATCAAAACAGCGCACAGAGCGTTGTTCTGCCGAAACGTCCCGCAGTCGTTGCTATAAGCCACATTGCCCGGACCGGCAAATACAGAATTTTTAGGATCGACACATGGCTAATTATTTCAACACACTGAACTTACGCCAGCAGTTAAAACAGCTGGGCAAATGCCGTTTCATGCAAAAAGCAGAATTTGCTGACGGTTGTAACTTTATCAAAGGTTGGAAAGTAGTCATCGTTGGCTGTGGTGCTCAGGGTTTAAACCAAGGCCTGAACATGCGCGATTCTGGCGTGAATATTTCTTATGCACTGCGGGCTGATGCCATTGCGCAAAAACGTAAATCGTTCCTGCAAGCCAGCGAAAATGGCTTCACAGTTGGCACTTACGAAGAATTAATCCCAACGGCGGATTTAGTACTGAACCTGACGCCGGACAAACAGCATACGTCAGTTGTTAAAGCGGTGATGCCGTTGATGAAACAAGGCGCGACACTGGCTTATTCGCACGGTTTTAATATCGTTGAAGAAGGCACGCAGATCCGCAAAGACATCACCGTCATCATGGTGGCGCCGAAGTGTCCGGGTACCGAAGTACGGGAAGAATACAAACGTGGTTTTGGTGTACCAACCCTGATTGCTGTACACCCGGAAAACGACCCGAACGGCAACGGCCTGGCCATCGCCAAAGCTTATGCTTCAGCCACCGGCGGCGACCGTGCCGGCGTGCTGGAATCCAGCTTCGTGGCTGAAGTGAAATCAGATTTGATGGGCGAACAGACCATCCTGTGCGGTATGTTACAGACCGGCGCGATTCTGGCGTACGACAAACTGGTCGCTGATGGTTATGAAGCCGGTTTTGCTGCCAAGTTAATCCAGTTCGGCTGGGAAACCATTACTGAAGCGCTGAAGCACGGTGGCATCACCAACATGATGGACCGCCTGTCGAACCCGGCGAAAATCAAAGCCTATGACCTGGCTGAACAATTAAAAGGCATTCTGCAACCGCTGTTTGCCAAGCACATGGACGACATCATCTCCGGTAAATTCTCCGAGACCATGATGGCGGACTGGGCGAACGACGATAAACAGCTGTTTGGCTGGCGCGAAGAAACCCGTCAAAGCGGTTTTGAAAATGCGCCTGTGTCAGCAGAGCATATTGCAGAACAAGATTATTTCGACCGGGCGATTTTGTTAGTTGCCATGGTCAAAGCAGGTGTAGAACTGGCGTTTGATACCATGGTGGAAGCCGGTATCGTCGAAGAATCTGCTTATTACGAGTCTCTGCACGAGACACCACTGATTGCCAATACCATTGCGCGTAAACGTCTGTATGAGATGAACGTGGTGATCAGCGACACCGCCGAATACGGCAACTACCTGTTCAGCAACGCTGCCGTGCCGATGCTGCGCGACCTGGTGAACAACATCAGCCCTGAACTGCTGGGCAAAGGTTTAGCTGCAGGCAGCAACGGTGTTGATAACGTGCGACTGATTGAAGTAAACGATGCCATCCGTAATCACCCGGTGGAAATCGTTGGCAAGACATTACGGGGTTACATGACCGCGATGAAGCGGATTGTCGTTAGCGCTTAAATAGCGCTACCAACCCCACACTGAGTTTTTTACGTGGACCTTGGTTGTTTGCCCGGCTTTGCCGGGCTTTTTTTTTATATCCAGGGAAGGATGGTACACCGAAAATGCAGGAGCAATTTTCGGTGAAGCGCGCCAGCCACATTTTTCTTTGATACCGTATGTTCAAGACACTGTTTATCGCTAAGGAACGCTATGAAATCTATTGCTCTGATTGCCCATGATGGCAAAAAAGTTGAACTGCTGGATTGGGTGGCTACTCATGCCGGCTTTTTTCAAAACAAGACGCTGTACGCAACCGGCACTACCGGGCGTTTGATTAGCAATAAATTGCAGTTACCGGTGCATTGTTTTGCCAGCGGGCCTTTGGGTGGCGACCAGCAAATCGGTGCTTTAATTGCCGAGCAGAAAATCGATTGGTTGGTGTTTTTCTGGGATCCACTCAGTTCCCAGCCACATGACCCGGACGTGAAAGCACTGATCCGTCTCGCCGTGGTGTGGAATATCCCGGTGGCCTGTAACCAGGCCACCGCGGATTTTATCGTGCATTCCAGTCTATTTCAGACCGATTATCAGCGTGCTGTGCCTGATTTTACTGGCCATCAGCGCCGGTTTGATCCGCGCTGACACGGCTACGACGCAGTGACAGCACCACCGAAGTACCGATGATCAGTGCGACCACCGTCAGGGATACCGCAACCGGAATCTTGTAGATATCGATCAGCATCATCTTCGCGCCGATAAAGATCAAGACTAACGCCAGACCATATTTCAGTAAGCTGAAGCGGTCTGCCATGTCGGCCAGTAAGAAGTACATCGCGCGCAGGCCCAAGATCGCAAAGATATTAGATGTCAGCACGATGAATGGGTCTGTAGTAATGGCAAAAATGGCTGGAATGGAATCGACAGCAAATATGACGTCGGAGAATTCTACCAGCACTAACACTAGAAACAGCGGCGTGGCATAACGCACCCAGCGGCCATTTTCCTCGCGCCGCACAAAGAATTTTTCGCCTTCAAGTTGATCTGTCACCTTAAAGTGCCGGCGGATCCAAAGCACCAGCGGATTGTTGGCCAAATCTGGTTGTTTGTCGGCCGCCCACCACATTTTAATCCCGGTTAATAACAGGAAAGCGCCAAACACATAAAGCAACCAGTGGAACTGGGTGATCAGCCAGACACCGGCAAAAATCATAATGGTGCGCAGGATAATGGCACCGAGGACACCGAGTACCAGCACGCGTTTTTGCAGTTCAGGCGGGATGGCAAAGACACTGAATATCATCAACCAGACAAACACATTGTCTATCGCCAGCGATTTTTCAATCAGGTAGCCGGTCACGAATTCGAGCGTTTTTGCGTTTGCGATCTCCGGGCCTGCGGTGTCGCGCAGATACCACCATAAACCGGCAGCAAAAAGCATTGAGACCGATATCCAAATCACCGACCAGATAGCAGCTTCTTTGACAGAGACTTTATGTTGTTTACCGCCACCGACCACGAACAGGTCGATAGCGAGCATGATGAGGACGAGGCTGAAAAACACAGCCCAGAGCCAAGGATTGGCAATTGTTTCCATGAATAACTCCAAACAGGATGGTATGGCCGGCAGATACCAGCGTTGTCCGGACCCACGCTGGCCGGATGTCCTGTTTAGAGGGGGATCTTTGCCAGTGTGGCAAAGGTCTTGCTCATCAGATGATCTGACCCGGTTACCGGAAACCTGTTGGTTTCGGCATGACGATAAGCCGGCGTGGAGCTACTCCCCTTTGGGATGGCGCGACTTTAACAAAAGCAGACTAAATTAGTCAACTATTCAACAGGCGAAAATTTCGACTGCCAACTTTTGGCTTGAGCAGACCAGCGCTGCATTTCATGCAGCCGCGACACCGTGCGCTCAAAGGCGAAGCTAAGCTGACTGGCCTGATACCAGTGCTCAGGCGGCGTGCTCGCCGTACACAGCAACAACACCCCGCGCTCGTAACATTCGTCGACCAGCGCAATCAACCGGCGCGCTTCATTATCGAGTTTGCTGACAAACACATTGCTGTGTTCGCGCTGATAGCTCTCTTCGACACCATGTAAAATCGCGGTGTCGCTGTGTGGTAAAAACTGCGGGATATCGGCAACGGCGATGGCCCGATACTGTCTGCTCTGATCATGTCTGCCCTGACCCTGTCGGTCCTGATCTGGCTGACACAGTGCCATGTAGTCGAGCTGGCTGCGCGGTCCGCTGCAAAGCGCCATAAAATCAAATGCAATGACCTGATCATTACGCCATAGCGCCGGAATGGGCCGACCATGCAGCTGGATCAGCGGGCAGAGTTCAACCGCGCCATACAGCTGCTCTGCTTGTTGTTGCAGCCAGTCTTTTGTTTGGTTGATGCCGAGATAACGCCAGTCGGTTGGTTGCTGGCGGCGGTAGTCGATACCGGCATCGAGGTTACAGATGTGGCAATGCTGCTGCAGTAAATCGATAAAAGGCAGGAAGCGGGCGCGCTGCAGACCATTTTGATACAAGTTTTCCGGCGCACAGTTGGACGTGGCGACCAGTACCACGCCTTCGGCAAACAGCTGGCGCCATAAGGTGGCGAGTAACATCGCATCGCCAATGTCGCTGACAAAAAACTCGTCAAAACACAGCAGCTGATACTGTGCAGCCCAACTACGCGCAACCTGCTGCAGCGGGTCGGCTTCACCTTGCCTGACGCGCAATTCCTGATGCACCGCCGCCATAAAATGATGAAAATGCAGCCGTAACTTACGTGGCGTGGCAGTGCTGTCGAAAAACCAGTCCATCAACATGGTTTTGCCACGGCCAACCGGGCCATACAGGTAAATACCGCGGCTGTTTTCGCCTGAGGCCAGCTGCTGTTGCAATTGTGCCAGTTGGCTGATGAGGTGTTGCTGCGCCAGATCTGCGCTGAGCTGGCCGGTCTGCACTGCGCTGTGATAGCGCTGCAACAGGCCGGCTGACAGGTCGGTCGCAATCAAATCCGGCACTTATTCACTCGGTCCTTTACCGATATAACGCTCCAGCCACTGACCGAATTCGTGATACCAGTAAATTGAGTTTTGCGGTTTTAAGATCCAGTGGTTTTCGTCCGGGAAATACACCAGCCTTGCATCAACACCTTTGCCTTTGAGCACGCCATACAGCGCTAAACCTTGTGTCACCGGCACACGGTAATCTTGTTCACCATGAGTGATTAGCATCGGCGTATTAAAGTTTTCTGCAAACATCGCCGGGCTGGCTTTGAGTACATTCTCTTTGTCTTTCCACGGTGAGCCGGCATAGGCATGAGTGCGCAGCAGCGTGCTGTCGGAAGCAAATTGTGCCATCAGGTCGTAAACACCGGCGTGATTAACCAGCGCTTTGTACTTGGTGCTGTGGCCAGCTATCCAGCTCACCAGATAGCCGCCATAACTGCCACCAGCCGCAGCGACACGGCTTTCATCGATGTAACCGCGTGACGTCATGTAATCAATAGCCGCTTCGCTGTCAAAAAATGGCTTAGTGGCATGATCGCCATGAATAGAGGCAGTGAAGGCTTCACCAAAGCCGGTCGAACCGTGGAAATTCGGCATGATGACAACATAACCCATGGCGGCAAACACTTGCGGGTGCCAGCGTGTGCCAAAGGCGTCGTTAAAAGCACCATGCGGGCCGCCGTGTAACAGACTCAGCAGTGGCCAGCGTTTGCTGGTATCAAAATTCGGCGGAAAAATGGCAAACATCTGGATCGGTTTGCCATCCGAGCCCGGATAGTTCATCTCTTCGACTTTGCCCCACTGGGTGTTCTGCTGCAGTGTGGCGTTGATTTGGCTGATTTGCTTTAACGTGCGGCTTTTGTTGTCGAGTAAAAAGATCTCCGGCAACTGGCTGATACCGTGTTGCACCAGCGCAAATCTTTGCGGGCCGGCCATTTGTACCTGTTCGTTACTGGCCTGACGCAACACTTGTTTGACCGGGCCACCGGCAGATGGCACTGAGAACAACGACACCCGGGCTTTGTCTTCAGCGAGGAAATACAGCATCTGGCTGTCTTTGCTGAAGAACCATTGCTGTGGAGATAAATCGATATTACCGGCCAGCACTGTGGCGGTTTTTTTTGCGAGGTCGAACCGCGTGAGTGTGACATTGTCATTGCCAAAATCGGTGCGTTTTTGCGCGCCATACAGCAGGCTGCGACCATCCGGGCTGAACACCGGTTTACTGTCGTCCGCCGGGTTGGCTTCGGTCAGATTCACCGCTTTACCACTGCCGTCGGTCGGCACTAAATACACATCAAAATTCAGGCTGTTATACGGCGGTTTGCTGCTGACCGCACTGAGCGCCAGCTGCTTACCGTCCGGTGACAAATCAAATTCCGGGCCACCATCGAGGCTGGTCCATTGGGTCCAGCCCGGTGTCAGCGCCTGAATATCACCACTTTGAATGTCGTAGGCAAAAAACTGCGTAACCTGATCGTCAGTCAGGAAATGATCCCAATAGCGATAGATGCGGTTTTCACTGACTTTGGCTGAGTGCAGCGGCTTTTTCTCGTCCTTTAACAACTTAAAATCGCCGGCAAAACCGGCCGGCACTTCGGCGCTAAACAGAATTTTTTTGCCGTCCGGGAAAAAACGTGGATTGCTGACGCCGACCGGCAAATCGGTCAGCTGACGTGCTTCACCGCCGCCCAAAGTCAGCAGTTGCAGCTGGTTTTTTTCGCCGTCGCGTTTGGACACAAATACCAGCTGGCGGCCGTCCGGACTCCAGGCAGGCTGGTTGTCGGCCGCCGGATGAAAAGTCAGTTGGGTTTGTTTGCCGGAACCCAGCTCCAGTACATGCAGGTCGGTATTACTTTTATTTTTCGCCAGATCATAGCGGTTCAGGCTGAATACGGCCCGCAGCCCATCCGGTGATACCTGCATACCGGTTGGTTTTTGTACCTGGTATAAATCGGTTGCCGTCAGCGGTGCCGGCGTGCTGGCGTGCGCCTGGCTGCTGATACCGAGAAAAACAACAGCGAATAAACTGATCTGAGAATGTCGGAACATAGATATAGAACCCGGACTGAAGAACAGTCGCTAGCATAGGTGAAGCTACACAGCCTTAGCAACAGCATGACCCCCGTGTGGAGTGCGGCTGAGGCTGACTGCAGGGAAAAACCGACAGATGTGCTCGGTTTCGCAAGTTTTCCCGATATACTGCCTTGTCTTTAACCCACAGGATGATGGATTTTTATGAAATTCAGATTATTAAGCCTTGTTTTAGTGATGTCCGGCCTGACTGCGGTACAGGCGGCCGAAGTGAATGTGTATTCCGCGCGCCAGCAGGAACTGATTAAACCTCTGCTCGATAAGTTCAGCCAGCAAAGTGGCATCAAAGTGAATCTGATCACCGGCAAACCGGATGAACTGTTAAGCCGGATGCAAAGTGAAGGCCGCAATAGCCCGGCAGATCTGTTAATCAGTACTGATGTGGGCCGTTTATATCGGGCGCAGCAGCTGGGGCTGTTGCAACCGCTGAAATCAAACACGCTGGAGCAAGCGATCCCTGCAGCGTTGCGTGATCCGGCTGGTCACTGGTTTGGTTTAACCACCAGAGCGCGGCCTATTATTTATGTCACCGGAAAAGTCGATCCGAAAGATCTCAGTACTTATGAAGATTTAGCGGCACCGAAATGGCGCGGTAAGATCTGTATCCGCTCATCAGACAACATTTATAACCAATCGATGCTGGCTGGCATGATTGCCGTGTTGGGTGAAGAAAAAACCCAGGCCTGGGCCAATGGTCTGGTGAAGAATTTTGCCCAGCCACCAAAAGGCGGCGACCGTGACCAAATCAAAGCGGCGGCGGCAGGCGTTTGCGACATTGCTATCGCGAATACCTATTACCTTGCTGCAATGTTTGATGATCCGAAAGATGCGCCAGCGGCAAAAGCAGTCTCGGTGTTTTGGCCAAATCAGTCTGACCGCGGCGCCCATATCAATATCTCTGGCGCTGCCGTGGCCAAGTTTGCCCCAAATGCCAAGCAAGCCGCGCAGCTGCTGGAGTATATGAGCGGTGCAGAGGCGCAAGCCTGGTACGCACAAACGAATCATGAATATCCGGTGGTGGCAGGGGTTGCCCGCAGCAGCGTGTTACAGGGCTTTGGTGAATTCAAAGCGGATGCACTACCGTTGATCAAACTGGGTGAACTGAACCAGCAGGCTATTCAGGTGATGGATAAAGCGGGTTGGAAATGACGTTGAGTTGTTGCTGAGATACTGATGAAGGCGACTCCGTTATTCGTCAATCCGCAGTGGTGGTTGTTACCGGGGATCTTGCTGATCCCCTTGCTGGTGGTGTACGCCAGCTGGGGGCAGTTTGATCCACAGCTATGGACCCATTTAGCGACCACTGTGCTGCCGGATTATCTGTGGAACTCTGTCCTGCTCGCGGCCGGTTCGGGCTTACTCGCTTTATTGCTGGGTGGTTCTTTAGCGTGGTTATTGCATTTCTATCAGTTCCCTGGCCGGGCGTTATTTAACGTGCTGCTGATTTTGCCGCTGGCGCTGCCGGCATACATCATTGCCTACAGTTATACCGCGCTACTGGATTTTAGCGGGCCGGTTCAGCTTGGCTTGCGGCAGTTGACCGGACTCGGTTACGGCGAGTATTGGTTTCCGCAAGTGCGTTCAGTCGGCGGGGCTATCTGCTTGTTCGCGCTGGTATTATTTCCTTACGTCTACCTGTTGACCAGAGCATCGCTGGCAGGGCAAAGCCCACGTTGGCAGGAAGCTTGTCAAACCCTTGGCGTCAGCCGGCGGCGTTATATCTGGACAGTTGTATTGCCATTGACCCGGCCCGCACTGTTTGGCGGAATGGCTCTAGTGATGATGGAAGTGTTCGCTGATTATGGCACTGTGCAGTATTTCGGCATTCCGACGCTGACCAGCGGTATTTTTCGGACCTGGTTTGGTATGAATGACCGTTCCGGTGCGGCCCAATTGGCGTCGTTGCTTTGTACATTTGCTTTGTGTCTGATGCTGCTCGAGCTTTATAGCCGCCGCCAGTTAAGGTTCTACCATACCGGCCAGGCGGGTCATTCGGTGCTGCCAACACGGCTGCCGCATGTCAAAGGCTGGCTGGCGACAGGCGCTGTTGGGCTGGTCTTGTGGTTTGCTTTTTTTTGGCCGGCGCTGGCCTTGCTGGTCTGGAGTCTGGAAACGCCGCAAGCCTGGTTATCGCTGGATTATCTGCAGCTCCTCTGGAATAGCATCAGTCTGGCCGCCGCAAGTACCATATTATTACTGGTTGTCGCGATGGTTCTGGTCTATGGCTTGCGCCAGCGTCTGGCTGGTTGGCAGAAACTATTGATCCGGTTGAGTAGCCTGGGCTACGCGGTACCCGGCACTGTGATTGCAATTGGGGTGATGTGGCCGCTCAGCGCGATAGATAATCAGCTGGACCAGTGGATGGAACAGCAATTTGGCATCCGCACTGGCCTGCTGTTGTCCGGTACTGTCGTGGCGCTGATGCTGGCCTACCTGATCCGCTTTTTGGCCGTCGCCATGCAGTCGCTGGAGTCTGGCCTCAGTCAAATTAAACCCAGTATGGATCAGGCGGCCGCGAGCTTGGGTTGTACACGCGCTCAGGTGTGGCGCCGATTACATTTGCCGATGTTGAAATCTTCTTTGTGGACCGCGGCGTTATTGGTTTTTGTCGATGTGTTAAAGGAACTGCCGGCCACTTTGTTGTTGCGTCCATTTAACTTTGACACGCTCGCCGTCCGGACCTTTGAGCTGGCCTCGGACGAGCAACTGGCCGCGGCAGCAGTGCCCGCATTAACCATTGTGCTGGCTGGTTTGTTACCGGTGATCCTGCTCAACCGAGCGGCACTGAAACGCTGAGGCGAGGCCGTCAGGAGACTTCATTTATGTTAACGATCACACAACTGGACTTGCACTACGGTCAGACTCAAATTGTGCAGGATTTCAGTCTGGGGCTGGAGAAAGGTCAGATCGGTTGTTTACTGGGCCCTTCCGGCTCCGGTAAAAGTTCGATCCTGCGCGCTATTGCCGGGTTCGAGCCGCTCAGTGCCGGCGAGATTGCCGTGGGTGGTAAACCCGTCGGCTCGGCATCTTTTAGCCTACGGCCTGAGCAGCGTCAGGTCGGGATGGTGTTTCAGGATTATGCGTTGTTCCCGCATTTAACGGTCTCAGGCAATGTTGGTTTTGGCTTGTTTCAATTACCAGAACAAATGCGCCGGCAGCGTGTGGCTCAGATGCTGGAGTTGGTGGGGTTGGCGGCGCTGGCTGAACGGCCGGTCCATCAATTATCCGGTGGGCAACAGCAAAGGGTCGCGCTGGCCCGGGCACTGGCCCCGGCACCGCAATTGCTGTTGCTGGATGAACCGTTTTCAGGCTTGGACGCCGATCTCAGAGAAGCGCTGGCAAAAGATATCCGGCAGATTCTACAACATGAAGGGATCACAGCTTTGCTGGTGACCCATGACCAGCATGAAGCTTTTGCGATGGCCGACCAGCTTGGGGTGATTCTGCAGGGGCGCTTGCAGCAGTGGGGAACTGCTTATGAGTTATATCATCAACCGGTCAATCGTTTTGTCGCTGATTTTATTGGTGAAGGGCATTTGCTGGCGGTACAACGGGATCTCGCTGGCGCCAGTTTTACGGCATTAGGCCCGCTGCCGGTTGCAGTGCCGGCAGATGCCTGCTGGTTGCTGGTTCGCCCTGAAGATATCGAACATGACGATTTAAGCCTGCTCAAAGCACAGGTGGTCAGTACCGCTTTTCGCGGTAGTTGTTATCACTATGAGCTGAGGTTGGCGCAAGGGGAGCAACTGAGTTGTCAGTTGCAAAGCCATCATTGTCATTCAGTGGGCGAATGGATTGGCATCAGGGCTGAGATGGCTCATTGGGTGTTGTTTTCCGCAGACGGCTGCAGGAAATGAAGCTTCAGATAACTACGATAGATAGGTATGGCTTTATTCAACTGTAACTCGCGCCAGAGCGCCGCACTCAGCTGTGGGTGGCGTTCTGAAAACTGCTTACTGAATACCAGATAGCCTGTATTGCTGTGCAATGGCGGTTGTAACACTTGAAGTCCAAGGTCGCTAATCACTGACGAAACCACGGCTTGCCCGGCGATTTTACATAAGGTCGTCACCGCATGGATCCGGCCCGCTTGCAGCAAGTCGAGATCCATGGTGCCGGATAACGTGTAATGCATACTGACTTGTTGCGGACCCGGCACTATCAGTGGCGCATAGCCGAGCGGTCTGGCGACCACCAAACTATCAATACCCTGCACCCGTTCACCATCCCAGGTCCATTGACTGTCGGCCTTTTTCACCAGACAAGTGTGATGCTCACTAAAAGCACGGCTCGGGTCCGGTTTACCGTCTAACATCGGATAATTGCCGATGTCTTCCCGCTCCGGCCTGTAGCTGGCGACTAAGGCATCAGTCTCTCCCGCCTGCAGTTTTGACAGGCAGCGTTTCCACGGCAGCCGCTCCAGTGTGAGGCTAACACCGGGTACGGCTGCAGTGAGCTGATATAAATGCTCGATGGTGGCACCTGGGTAGTCTTTCGGAACCTGAGCACCATGCCCCCGATAATAAGGCTCCAGAGGTTTGTCTTCGTAACAGAAACGCAGTGCCACCGCTGATTTCGCAGGCGTCGTGGGTTGCGCCGCCTGCAGATTGCCTGCGGCCAGTGTGGTCAACAATAAAGTCAGCAGAGTAGGAATTCGCAGCACAGCACGCCATCCAAGACAACCGGATTTGCAGTATCGCATAGTTTTCGCACAGAAGAAAAAACCGGGCAAAGAGGCATTACTTTGCCACGGTTGACCCCAACAGCGCGCGGAAACTGGCCGCGCCGGGGCAGGCAGGACAAGGAAGCACAAGGGCGATCACAGCGGTTGTTGTAAAAACGCTTTCAGTTCAGGCGCGACCGCCTGAATATTCAGTAATCCGTCTAGGTGGCCCATCTGGCCCGGGATCGCCGACAGCTGGTTTGCTTTGCTGCGGGAGCCCTCCGCGCTGAGCGCTTGCTGGCTCTGTTGCGCCATCTGCGGCGTCAGCAATAAATCACCGGCAGCCGGCAGCCACAGCACCGGTGCTTTGATGGCCTGTATCGCTTGTTGCCAGTTATCGCCCATGCCGGCGCGCCATAATTGCGAGGCGCGCACCAGATACAGCAGATGATTGGCATCCTGCAGCGCGGCACGCTGCGTGGCGACAGCAAGCAACTGGTCCAGTGCGCTGAAACTGGCGCGGATATCCTGATGGGCGGCTTTATCTGCGCGCAAATCCGGGTACTTCTGGTTAAAGCCAGCCGGATTTAGTGCATCTAGCGTGACCCAGGCCAGCGCCATGGCAAGCCCGGCAGTGGGTTGCTGCGGTTTGTCGTAATAGTCGCCTTGTTGCCAGTGCGGATCCATTTTGATTGGATAAGCCCAGCGTTCTAACTTAATCGCACTGTAGGCATCGATATACCCAGTGCCAATCACCGGCACCAGCCGCTGCACGCGCTCCGGATAACGCTGCGCCCATTCAATCGCCTGAAAAGACCCCATCGAGGCACCGACCACCGCATGCAGTTTGTTTATGCCGAGGCTATCCAATAAGGCTTTTTGCACTTCAACAAAATCGGTGATGGTCACGACCGGAAAACTGAGGCCATAACGTTTGCCGGTCAGCGGATTGATGCTGGCCGGGCCTGTGGTGATCACGTGCGGATCTTTGACATTGGCATTGACCAGCGTATCAACGCTTACGACATAAAACTGATTGGTATCAATGGCTTTGCCGGGGCCGATAATGGCATCCCAGTAACCTGGCGCCGCATCCGTTGCCTGATAACGACCGGCTGCGTGCGAAGTACCGGAGAAATAATGCGTGATCAGGATCACATTCGATTTGTCTGCATTGAGCTTGCCATAAGCCTCCCAGCCGACCTGCACCTGCTTTAACCGGGCGCCATTTTGCGTGGTGAAACTCGCCAGTTCAAACCGTTGTTTTTGCACCAGCGGCAGCTCTGCGGCCTGGCTGACAAGACTGCACAGCAGCAAGCTTATTACTAAGCTCGGTACTAAGCTCGGTACTAAGCTCAGTAACAGGGCGCCCGATTTCACTAAATTTCGCATGCGAAACTATCCTGTTAAAACCACTGAAATAATAAAATCGCCAGGCCAGTGCCGAGTGCCGGCACGACCACTGTGACCGCCGCAACAGGCCAATAAGCCTGTTGATGGGTTTCGCCACAGATCGCACGAATAGTGGTCACCACATAACCGTTGTGCGGCAACGAATCCAAAGCACCGGATGAAATAGCGACAACACGATGTAATTCTTCGGCGTCGACGCCACGGTCGAGGTAGACCGGCGCTAATTCCGGCAGCGCAATCGCCTGACCGCCGGAAGCGGAGCCGGTGAGGCCGGCAATAGCACTAACCGCCACCGCAGCGCCTAACAGTTCAGGCCCCGGCAGATGCGTCATTGTCTGGACAATATCAGTAAAAGCCGGTGTCAGCTTGGCAACAGCGCCAAAACCAACCACAGCCGCAGTGTTGCCAATCGCCAGCAAAGAGCCCATCACGCCTTCATTCAATGCTTTATCGAGGTTTTGAATAAAACGCCGGTTTAATAAATACAGCGTCAGCACACCGCCACTCAGCGCGACAATCAGTGCCGCCTGCTGCAAACTGTGATGCAGCCAGTTTGATAATCCCAGCACCACCAGCAGCGGGATCAGCCCCATCAGTGGATGCGGTAACTTGCGGTCGGTCAGCTGTGGGTCGCTGTCACGACCAATAAATACTTCGCCTTGCGCTACGGCGCTGCGGATCATTTTACTGAGCCAGGCATAACCAAAAGCGGCCATAAAAATCGCCACGACGATACTGACTTCCCAGCCGGCATAAGGCGAGGTGTGCAGGTATTGGATGGGGATCCAGTTTTGGATTTCCGGCGAGCCGGCGGAGGTCATCGTAAAAGTGACAGAGCCTAAGCCCAGCGCAGCCGGGATAAAGCGGCGCGGCAAGTTGGCATCTTTAAACAAACTGACCGCCATCGGATAGGCCGAAAACGCCACGACAAACACCGACACGCCGCCATAGGTCAGCACAGCACAGGCCAGCACCACGGCGGCTACTGCATGCGCCCGGCCCAGCTTATTCACGATCCACAGGGCGACGGCATCGGCAGCGCCGCTATGTTCCATCAGTTTGCCGAACAGGGAGCCCAACAAAAACATCAGGAACCAAGCCGCGATGAAACCAGAGAAACCGTTCAT
>JAIXSW010000084.1 GCA_027484495.1 Gammaproteobacteria bacterium | reverse complement strand
CGTTTCCACCTGGATTATGCGTGGGCCGATGGAGTCGGGATGACACCGGCGACCACCGAGAACGCCAGTGATGATCCCTGGCAGGAACTAGACGACAAAATTCAGCATGCGCCGTGGCCGGATGCATTGTTGGGCTACGCGTTGCTGGATGAAGCCGGTCGGGCAGTCCGTCTTAGCAATAGTGTGGCTGGTCAGTTGTTTACCATCACCGCGACCGATTTTAGCAGTAATCACCAGTTTCTGACGCCAATGGTATTGCCTGCATTATGGGTTGCCCCTGTGCACCTCGAACTGAACAATCAGCACCTGCTGTTCTGGTTTGATTTATCGGCACTGAAGCAAAATCTGCAAAAAGCCCAACAAGGCGGTGCCGGTGAAGTATTGCTGGTGTCTGCCGCAGCGCAGTTGGTATCCCCCAGCCGCTATCAACAAACGCTATTAGCGCGTTTTGGACAGTCGGACCTGCGAGATGATCAGAGCCTGAAATTCCTGCTGAAACGCCCACCGGAAGACTTAACCCGCAGCAGTCAACGCTATGACGGCAGTATGGCCTGGCCGGCAACGCCACTGGCGCAGCTGATGACCGCGAGTAAGCAAGGACAGACGCCATTATTTGTGCCGAATTATCTTGGACGGCCCAGTGTCGCCAGCTGGCGTTGGTCAGACAGCTGGCAGGCGTATCTGGTGGCAGAGCGTGACCTCAACAGCCTGCAACTACAGCGCAAAACCTTGCGTCAGTATTTGCTGATGGGATTATCGGCGTTGAGTCTGATTTTGCTGTTGTTGTTTTGGTTGATCCAACGCGGCGTGCGACAGCAAGAGCAAGTTGAGGAGTTCAGCGAATCTGAATTGCTGCTTTCGCCAGAACTGGTGACAACAGCACCTGACACCGCATTGCCGGGGCCGGCACCCGTGGCTGAGCCCGGGTTAGCGATGAAACCTGTAGCTATGGAATCATCACAACAAGACCAGTTAAAAATAGCCCAAACCTTATTGCAGGCCTGGCTGACACAGCCGGCGTCAGCACAAAGTTTGCGTGAGGTCTCAGAACTTTGGCTGCAGCAATGTGATACAGAGACACAGGGCCCGATTTTTTGTCAGCCGGGGTTGTTGCTCAGCCTGCAACTAACGCAATTGCAGCAGCAGGTAGCTAAAGCATTATTGCTGGAGCTGGCGCCGGATTTGCCAGCCTGGGTCAGTCTGGATGCCGGAGCTTTGCGTGATGCACTCGATTGGGTGATACGTCTTCGACTGGCGCAGCATGATGTCAGTACCCTGATGATTAAAGTGGTGCTGACCGAACCGCAGCGGTTGATGCTGGAGATCAGCGACGATGGCGATACTGTTGCGCCCGGACAGTGGCTGACTTTGTTGCACCCGGGGCAGGATCAAGCGCTGTTGCCTGCCGCACTGCAACGGCTGCAACAGGCGGGCGGCCATATGAGTGCAGCGCAGCAACAGTTCAGTGGCAACAAGTTACTGCTGACTGTACCGCTACAGGTATTGGCAGAGGCCCGTCCCGGCAGTGAATTGCAACTAATTGATGGTGCAGCACTATTGTTGTGTCCGGCTGGTGATGCGCAACAGTTGTACCGCCGTATGTTGAAAAAAACTGGCTTGGCGCTGATGCCACTCGATGATGCCGCCCAATTCATGCAATGGTGCAGCGAACAAAGTGATGCACGGCTCGATTACCTCATCCTCGATGAAGCATTTATCAATGCCGATCAGCAAATTGCGACTCAAGTATTTCAGGTGGTCCGGCGCTATTTCCCACAACTGGCGTTACTGGTGCTGGTGAGACAGCCCGACCAATGGCAGGCATTACAACAGAGCTTTCAGCTGCGATTGATTAGTAAGCCGGTACTTTGTGATGCGTTGCAACATGCTTTGGTTGCAACGGAAGGTGCGGAATTTGGTCCGCTTGTGCGGCGAGTCTGGCTGGCGCCAGCGAATGCGGTGGATGGGTGGCTGTTGCAACAAGTATTAAGTCAGTTAGGTTATCAGCCGATGACGCTGCTGCCCGAACAGACTTTGCCACAGAATGAACTGTTGATGCTGCCACTGGAGAATTCAGCAAAGTGGCAGGCGCAGCTGACACAGCAGCCTTTGCTATGGTACACCGCACAGCCAGTCGCGATTGATTCGCTGGAAGAGTCACAGCTGGTCTGGACCCAATCTCAGGGGCTGACCATGCTGAGTCAGCGTTTATTTCAACTTTCGGAAAGATTGATTACGGATGAAAATTAGTAACCCGCTGTTAAACGAACAAAAAAGAAACCGCCGCAATGGTTTTGTGCTGATTCTCCTGCTGGCCGTCTGTATGGCGCTGCTGGATTATCTGATGGCGTTATCTGATCGGCTGGAATTGCGGCAGTTGCAACTAAATGCAGCGACCAGTGATTTTGATCATCAGTTATTACCGCTGTTACATCTGGCGAAAGTGATGCAAACCGAAGCCAGTCAGACACTGCAGCAACCGCAGCCGGATGCTTCGTTGCCTGCAGGGCAATTAACCGCATTGCGTCCGGTAGAACAATCACAACAGGTACTGCCACTGACGGCTGCCGAGACTGCGATGTTACAGCAGATGGAGCCCTGGTTTCGTCAGCAGTTACGCTCAACCCGGTATTTGCTCAACGTGTCTTACATTTCTGAGGGGTTGCAGTGGTTTCATCTGACCGACGCAGATGCCAGCTCCATCGAACTGGCCAACGTCGCGGTGCAACAAATCGGCGCCTTAGCCCACATGCAGGTGAACAACAGTTCGGCCAATATGCTGGTGTTGGACGAACTGAAACAACGGTATGCGCTGCACATCGCAGTCAAGCAGGATAAAAACGTAGTTGGGCACTTGTTGCTGGAAATTGATCTGTTAGCCATGTTGCAGCAGGTGAAAGTCCCGCAGCATGGCGCCACACTGATGCTGATGGACAAAGTCGGCAAAGTGTTGCTGGCCGCGCAGGATGGACAGTTAGCCGACTCGTCAACTTACAATGGTTCTGATCAAAACGACAGTTTGCAACAACTTGAGTCGTTACCCTTTGCACTGCACATTCAGCCAGATGCAGTGCGTGATACCAGAGCCGAATTGATCCGTTTTGCGACTGAATTGTTGCTGTACAGCATTCCACTGCTCGTGTTGTATTTTTATATGCTGTCCCGCTTTAAACGCAAAGTATTACGGCCGTTTTCTCGTCTACTGATCCACGTAGCACGGCTGGAGCGTGGCGATGTACAAGGCGTTCGTCATGTGCCGCTGGAGTGGGAGTCTGTGTTTAAACAGACTGAACAGCTCAGGGATCGAGGGTCGGAAAAGTTCGTTGACTGAACTGCTTGCTGCGTAAAGCCGCCTGAAATTCCGGGCTGATCTGCCCCAGTTTTAATGGGGCAGGTCCTGTCGGATCGATCAATAACAAAGATGCATCTGCAAAATCAATAACTTGCTCTGTATCCGTGGCCGGAACTTGCGCAGCGATGATGGCATGGTTGGGCAGGTAGATGATTTTGATCATCAGAGTTGGAAAAATCAGCCGCATCACGGACGCCCACAACACTGCTTTACTGTCACAGTCGCCGCTGTGGTCGAAAATTAACTGCACCGGTGGTGCATAGCCTTTGCCATTGGATTCTATGCGGTTATCCAGATCGCGGTAAGGGATTTGCTGGATCCACAAAGTCAGCCGGGCGGCGATTTGGCGGATATTTTTTTTGCCGTAGTTACTGATAAATGCATCAGCCACAGGTTGCAGCTGCCCGAGTGCATCCTGCATAAAACGCAGATGGTCGGGGATCACTCCTTTGCCTTTGACCGGATCGTCCAGCAAAAAATAATAACCTTGTGCCAGATACTGATCTAACGCTGATTTTTGTAACGAACGCAGGGTCGCTGCGACGGTCTTGGCTTTGTTGTTGTCGTCGGCCTGCACGGTGAACTGCAGCGGCAGATTTGGCGGCGAGAACTGGATCCGTACGCCTTGTTGCTGCAAAGAAGTGGCTTTGCGTATTAATGCATGCCGGACTGCCTGTTCTGCTAGGTGAGGCATATAACGTTTCATGCCACGATATTGGTTGAGCAGTTTGTTGTCGAGACGAAAGACCAACGCCGGTTCCGGTGGCAACTGGTAGCTGAACTCGGTTTGCTGCCCTGCAGCTGCGCGTTGTAGCAGCATTTGTGCTGACGCTGTGCTGCAGCTCAGCAGCAATAACGTACATAGAACTCGCTTCAAGACATCAGCTTCCGCCGCTTCAGGTACAACCAGCTTAATGCTACCGGCCAGAAAAAGCCAAGACTGCCACCAGAAGATTCATGCACTATCACACTGATCGGCGT
>JAIXSW010000483.1 GCA_027484495.1 Gammaproteobacteria bacterium | reverse complement strand
ATTTCATAGCGACCTTCGAGGCGCTTTTTTTTTTTTTTTTCAAAATTTGACGGGGTAGGCACATGTCAAAAAATTATATTTTAATCCGAAAAGCAGCTGCAACAGCTCGATTAGAAGAACTTCGTCGGTTACAAGAAGCGGCTGCGGAGCGCGAACGCATGCGTTTAAATATTGCGCAAAGCCAAGTGAGTCAGCTTGATAGCCGCTTCAGGAATTTGCTGTACAAACTTGATGATGCTGCTGCTAAATTGCCTGATTTAACAATGCAGGCACCAGCTTGGCCAGGGCCTACCGAAAGTACATCAACCGCAGATGGCTTTGAACAATACGTCTCCCAATTAGGCGTATTTGTTAGAGCCTTCGAACACGAACTTCAACAAGCAATTGCGGTAGCTGAAGAAATTCTTGCAGACCGTTTAGCTCGAGCAGCTGCCTGGCGAGAAATTGACTCATTGCAGCATGCTATGAGTTTATTGAGAGAAAAAATTTCATTCGCCTCATCTACTTTGCATGAAGAAACGCCAAATTTTCTCGCCATCATTCAACCAGATCGCAATGCATCTTTGGGAACTCTGCAACAACATTTAGTGTTGCTGCATAAGGTTCAACACGAGTTGTCTCAGATGTACAGCGATACATCGCGGCGACTCGAATCGCGTCAACTCGGCATTCAACTCTCGGGAGAAGTAGTAAATGCAAGCGTCAACGCAGCTAACACGCTTCTACTTTATCAGAACGAACAACGCGCCCGCGCTGTAAGTGCGATGAAAGATTGCTTAGCCAAAGCGTTAAGCTCCAAGGGTGTATCCGAGAATGAATTACCGATGGGCACGCAAATGCTTATTCAGTTTATCTTAGAGGCAGAGCCTACAGACCAGAGCAAACAATTGATTCAACGATTGGTAGCTCGAGAGGCTGTTCTAAAGCAGCATTCAGAACTAGCGAAGAAAATACTGTTATCACCGCCTGATTTGCTCCATGCGAATAAAAATCGCTCAAAAAGATGGGATGCTTTGGTTTCTGAGCTAGAGCAGGTTATGGCGGGATGGCTACCTCTGACTACTCAGCATCAGCTTGAACATGAGCAAATCTGTGTAGAGTCTCAACAGCACTTAGATAATTTATACCTTGAGACTGACTTCGTTAGAGCTTTGCGGGAGCAAGGTTTTGAGCCGCTGGTCGATCAAACCAATAAATTGGTACTTATTGATTTAGAAAACCCAAATATCTGGTTTCGTGAGACGGCGTCTTTTTGTACAGATGAAAAGACAGCCACTATTGCTAAAGTGGTGGAAATGGAGACTGATGCTCACGATATGGGGACTGATCCAGCCATTATCCAGAATGTTTGTGAGCGTATGTGCAAACTAGGTAGTAGCAATAACAAGATAAACACTGAGCAAGCAGTGATTGACCGCCAGAACACTATCAAGCGTGCGAAAAGACCCAAACAGCTTAAAGCCCTTACAGCAGGGGGGGAGTAATGATGGGAAAGAACACCGTGCTGGATGAAATCCTCGAAACGTCGATCCAAGTTAGCGCCAATGTGTCCAATACAATGCTAGTGGTGGGGGCTCGCGAGTACGACAGATTTTGTATTACCAACAAAACCTCTGAGCGACCGATGATCATCAGTTTCGAGCAACTAGTACACAAGGCGCTAGATGCTGCAGCAACCTGGGTTTATGAACCAGCCCAAAATAAAATTACCCTTAGTAAACTTCATGGTAATGAGGTAATCTCAACCCAGTTACCAAAGCAGTTAGTTGAAACAACAGAAGTATCTTTACTAAAAGCACTCGAGCAATTCAAACTACTTCCCGCTGATGAAAACAGCAAATACTGTTTGATTATTGATGCAAGCCTGCTTTTTGAAAGCATCACCAACCCAGCGGGCGATGAATTTCAACTTTTACGAGTTCTGGACGACCACGCTCGGAATGCTGGTCCTCATAGCTTCATTGTACTAAGAGTAGCAAAGGCATCGCTGTTACCACAGAGTTTAACTGCCAACCCCTACATACGTAACATTTACATGGGTTCAGCAAGTCAAGATACACGATTTGCCTACGCAAGTATCCGCTGCAAACGTTTAGCTGAGAAAATAAACACCACTATCCCGCTGCTATCAGCATCTATTGCTAGGTCGTCAGACGATTGGAGCCTAGCTGCTATCGATAGGTTAATTGAAGTAGCTTTAAGTGCACCAGAGGTAAAAACACTTACAGATATTGATGAAATGGCCAATATCCATCGACTTGGCGTAACTCATAGTCCGTGGCTCGGCCAGCAGTTACGAGATCAAGTTAAAAAAGCTGAAGCAATAATGTCCGAAAGGGTCAAAGGCCAGCCACATGCTATTTCAGCTGTAACCTCGGTATTAAAGAAAGCATGCACCGGCCTGGCAGGAGCACACGAGGGTAGTAAAAGTCGTCTACCAAAAGCGGCGCTCATGCTTGCTGGTCCCACTGGAGTTGGCAAAACCGAGCTGGCAAAAACTCTGGCTGAACTTATCTTTGGCGACCCAAAAACCATGATTCGGTTTGACATGGCTGAATTCCGGCATGATCACTCTGTGAGCCGCCTGATAGGTGCTCCACCTGGCTACGTAGGTTTTGAAGCGGGTGGGCAATTGACTGAATCGGTCAAGAAGAAGCCTGCCTGTGTGATCCTCTTCGATGAAGTCGAAAAAGCACACCCCCGAATTTGGGATATCTTCCTCTCAATACTTTCAGATGGGCGGCTGACAAACGGCTCAGGGGAAGTTAGCGATTTCAGCCAGTGTATAATAATATTTACATCTAACCTCGGCATTTATAGTAGCCAGATCGACGCGAATGGAAAGGAGTTGCGTACAGCAAGCTTTGATATGAACACCCCCTACGCAAACATAAATCTAAAAGTGCGTCAGGCGATTAAGGATGAATTTGTCTCAATAGGCCGTCCTGAAATTCTAGGCAGGCTCGGTGGTGAGCGTTCCGATAACATTATCGTATTTGACTACCTGCGCAATGTTGAAGCCGTAGTGCGAAAATTCACGACCAACATCTGCGTGGTTACTAAACAAATGCATAATGTGGAGCTCAAAATTTCAGATAGATTGAATAGCGCAATAGTTCAATCCACCACTGAAGATCAGCTTCTCATGGGCGGAAGAGGCGTTGCATCCAACGTAGATAAATTGCTTACAAACCCGCTGGCTCAATATCTGTTTGACCTGGACGACACCCCGCCAGGTTCAGTGCTCGCATGCTTTTCTGCTGGAAAAACCACCTTTACTCCTCAATAACACTACACCATAGCGGCTGTCATTATGGATGAGATGCCGCTATACCCGTCGCCCTTGAAGCTTCGGCTTCGTTGACTGCGCCATCTCGCCCCAGTTACATAGGTTTATTATGCTTCTGGGGCCTCACTGACTTGTCGCCTTGCCGAAACTTCAAGTTATTTGGGTATATATCAACAAGCCTAGGGCGATATTCACATACATGAATAAATGAACTGAAAAGTTCATAAAATTGAATATTTGTGGATTTTATGTCATAGCATTAAGCAGTGATAAATCGTATCTAATTGTATTTTAATGACTTTTACCGGTTAATCAGATTTGGCACCAAATTTGCCTTAAAGGTAATGCGTATTGCAACAATTTTGGAGTCATTTTTATGAGCATCAGACCATTCTTATTCAATTGCAACTGCTGGAGTCAACGTCGATACCCTGATGACGTGATCATCAAAGAGTTCTCGTTTAATTCTAATGCCGACTGGCTTATGGCATTTCGTTGTTCTCATTGTGGAGCGGCCAAAGTAACTGGCGGTCCAGTTGTTGTCGGGGGCTATTACACGATGGATGGCTCTCGCTTACCGATTCAAACCCCCGCTTACATTTAACAAGGAATCACAAAATGCAAGCAGACGAACAACAATTGTGGAGTGGTCAGCCATCCCAATGGCAAAACTTGGATGTATTTGTCACTGCAGGTTTATTCTGCTGGTTATTATTCCCTTTATTTATAGTATGGCACCGCTGGCTTGAAACTCGGTCGACCGAATACCGAGTGACAACCCAGCAGCTAATCATAACCACAGGGGTATTTTCACGCGAGACGAATTTCCACGAATTATATAATTTTAAATCTTGTCGTTTTTCTCAGCCATGGTATTTGATTCGAGCAAATTTAGTGGATGTAGAAATACTGACTAACAATGACTCGGTTATTTTATTGCGTGCCGTTCAATCATGCGTACCAGAAATCCTGAGAGACAATATAGAGTTGTGCCGGCGAAGATATATCCGAGAGCAGGGGGTAGTGAACCTATTTAGACAGCAGGTGTAAATGTTTATGTTGGAATTATTAAACTTAATAAGGGTAGTACTATGAAACTAGAATTTTTATATCTGTTTGAATTGATTTGTATTTCAATTGGATTCTCGCTGATGTTTTTAATTAACATTTGGCCGCGTTCGTTTTTTATCCAATCAATTAGCGACTGTTCTTTTTATCTCAAGATAAAACATATTTCATATGGATATACAGGGAACTGGGATGAAGCCAACGATATAGCCCTAATTTCAACGTTAATTGTTGCAGCCGCCTTAATGATCTTCTTTTTCTTTAGGCGCCATCATTATTTAAGCGGATTTCATTTTGCAAGAGTCCAAATACTTAAATTCATCTCTGTACTAAAGCGGTAATTTGGATGTTAACTAATGAATTACATTGTTTAGGATTGAAATCATGACAGAAAAAAAGACATTACTTATTGATGATGCAGAAAATTTGTATTACCGTTTACTCGCGATTAAACCGAGCCTAGCGTTTGCTTATTTGCAATGTCCGTATCACGTTATAGATTATTTCTCAAAACTAACAAATCGACAGATTGTTTTTCGCCGCTTTGTTCCACAGTTTTTACAGGGTTACGGGGTAAAAAAAGTTACTACTTTTCTGGACTCTTCAAATGGTAAGAATGCTGTGGACATGCATATAGCGGTATTTCTTCTTAGCAAAAGCAGCTTTGAACAGTATGAAAATGTGATTGTTTTTTCTCAAGATTCTGATTTTTCGCCGGTGTTAAAATATTTAAAGGAAAAGAAATCGGTTAACGCCGTTCAACATCGCGACATGCCTCAAGAGTTGATTTCATTATTAGAGAAAGAAACGCCTGAAACAACAATACCTGATTTGTTGCATTCTATGCTCGTTAATAGCGGTGGTTTTATTAATATCAATAGGTTTAGAAGGCACTGCTCCAGATATCACTACAAAAATTGGCAAAAAACGGGGTGTTTTTATACTTGGCTTTTCAATTTAGGATTAGATGAGCGTTTTTTTATAGACCTTAAAGAAAATATAATCATGCTGAGAACTCCCCTTTTGCAGCTCAATAAAGAATTTGGCTAGACTGAAAATAAACGTTCATGGCAATGCTTGCTGACAGCATTCGCATCAATTCATTTTTAACGAATCATTGCCATGAACGACTTCAACTTTCTCACGAATTTCCTCCACCTTTTGCTCGCAGGCTCGCAGGCTCGCATCAAGTTCATTTATATGAACATAAAATTCATTAATTTGAATTTCAAGCACTGAATAGCTTTATCTTAGTCGGGGCTGTTTTTAAGTTGTTGAAAATAATGGTAAATATATAAATAAACTTATTGGCACAACTTATGCTTTATCAGGTTGCATCAAGTGATGTGCAAATCAAAATGAAGGATGTAGTTATGAACAAACCTCCAAGTGGTCCTAGCGGTGGTGGCGGCGGCGGTGGTGGAAAACCTCCAACGCCAGTTGACCAAGCCAAAGAAAACGTGAAACAAAAAGTGCACGATACTTTGTTTCCGAAAAAGTAACTCAGTTCTAAAACTGATATACCCATTCACAAGTGTGGATGGGTATATATTTCAGATTTTAAGAGGTATTCAATGCTCAATCATCGTCGTAACTTTGCGTTGTTATGGTTCTTGTTGTGTTCTCATACGGTATCTTCCCAACAGGTTGATGTGACACAGGAAAAAGTTCGTATAGAACTCATCCCCTCGTTTGTTTCATCGATCGAACGATATCTCTGTTTTGGGAAAAAAGAACAGCTGGAAAAATACATGAAAAATTTAAAAACGACTGAGGAAAAATCTTTCGAAGTAAGAAAATTTATCAGGCTTGGGTTTAGCAAAAAAGCTGAAGAGTACTTCACAACCGAATTGTTAAAAGTAAAGCCAGAGGAGCGAGCAGCTCTTGTCCAGCATTTTTTTGAGGCGGCCATGGGTAAACTGCATCAAGATTGTTTGAGTTTGCGCTGGGTAAGATATAAAAAACTTAGTGACCCCACCCCAGCGGATGGGCAATGGATTGCCAATGATATTGTGGCGAACTACTTCACCATCACCTATACCGAACCTGAAGTGATGTATGTCAAAAAAAAGCCATGTACAAAACAATGCCAATGAGCAATTCGTAGCAAACCCGACTGCATATAGTTGGCCAATACACTCTTACAATAGAGGAAGGCTTCGATGTTAAAACTAACACAAAACATCTATTTAACCGGCATTTTCGCTGGGGTGGATGTTAACCAGTTACAAGACTCAACTGCAACCACAGTGGTTTTTTTAGATGGCACTCCTGCTAGGGAAGAAATCCAAGCGCTGCTAGCGCTTGGTAAAACGGTGTTGATCCGAGACCATCATCTTGATTCTCAAGACCTAGACCGTTTCAATACGGCAAAAACTTTATTAGGGGCCAACGCGCGAATTCTTAAGCGCAGCGAGATGCCGGCGTGTCCGTTAATGGTGAGCTTGGGCGAATTCGCAGGCTCAGAATTTATGATTGTCGCTGACAGCGATTTGGATGGCTTTTTCTCTGCCCTAAAAGCCAAAGGTTATAGCTACCCCAGTTTGGACACTGACGCTGCGACCTTAGATGGCCCGCCCGAACACAAAACCGCGCAAAATTTATCTGCGCAAGGCTGGTATTTCTTGCAAGCCTATCGCGGTGCCAAATATTCACAGGCAGAAGCGCAATTTTTTCATGCTGTGTTTCAGCAGTTAAACCCTGAAACCAAGGCACCAGCCGTGCAGCTGGCAATCGAAACGTTAGATAAGTTTTTAGCAATTCAACAAGGCTTACTGGTGCATACCCAATATTTAGCCGAAAGTGCCGCTGAAATTAAACCCAATATCTGGTTTGTCGATACGACAACAACAACGACTGCGTTTGATGAGTCTGGCTT
>JAIXSW010000146.1 GCA_027484495.1 Gammaproteobacteria bacterium | reverse complement strand
TTTTTACAGACAAAACCGCCTTTCGCACCGACCGGCACAATCACGGTGTTTTTCACTTGCTGTGCTTTCACCAGACCCAGCACTTCGGTGCGGAAGTCTTCACGACGATCTGACCAACGCAGACCACCGCGGGCGACTTTACCAAAGCGTAAATGCACGCCTTCAACCTTCGGTGAATAAACAAAGATCTCAAAGAATGGCAATGGCAGCGGGATGTCCGGGATCTGTGACGGCCGGACTTTAAAAGAAATATAAGGTTTTTGGCTGCCATCGGCAGCATTCTGGAAGTAGTTGGTGCGGACAATCGCCTGAATAATGGCGAGGAAGCGGCGGATGATCCGGTCATCGTCCAGATTCGCCACTTGTTCCAGCTGCGCCAGAATGTCTGCTTCAATCGCTGCGGTTGCTTCTGCCGTTGCAGTGGCTGCCGGATCAAATTTGCTGTTAAACAGCTTCACCAGCAGATTTGCCAGCTGCGGATAACGGCCAAAAGTCGATTCGATATAAGCCTGACTGAACGTGCCACCAATCTGACGTTTGTATTTGGCAAAAGACCGTAATAATGAGGCTTCGCGGCCTGTCAGACCGGCGCCTAAAATCAACCGGTTGAAACCGTCGTCTTCTAAATCACCTTTCCAGACTTTATCAAAAGCATCCTGGAACAGCTGCTGAGCTTTTTCAAAGTCAGCTGGCATAGCGCCGTTTACTTCCATGCTGAAATTCAGTACCCAGCCGACCGAGCCGTCCGGGCAACGCACGGCATACGGCGTCTCACCGATCACGCGCAGACCAAAGTTTTCCAACATCGGTAATACATCAGACAGGTGGATCGGGCGGTCTTTGTGGAACAGATTCAACCGCACTGCTTTGCTGTCAGCCGCCTCTTCTTGTGGCCGGTAGAACAGCATTTCCAGCGGATGATCAGCACTTAAAGCTTCGAGCTTGGCGATATCAACCAGCGCGTCATTGGGTAACATTTCATCTTTGTACGCGCGTGGGAATGCGTTCAGGTATTTGTTGCCAAGCTCACGGCCGCGCACTTCACCGAAACTACCGACCAATGCGGTCGCCAGTTTATCTTCCCAGGTACGGGCGGCTTCAATCAGATTTTGTTCGATTTCTTTCACATTGAACTCGACTGTGCTGTCGTTGATCCGCACGAAATAATGGGTGCGTGCCAACACGGATTCAGAGAAATAAGTGGTAAATTCCACCGGCTCATCACTGCCAAGGAAACCTTGCAGGATTTTCTGGGTGTCTTTACGTAGCTGCGTGTTGTAGCGTTCACGTGGCACATACACCATGGCGGAGACAAAGCGGCCAAAGGCGTCTTTACGCAGGAACAGACGCGTCATATCGCGCTCCTGCATCTGCAGGACGCCAGTTGCGACATCCAGCAGCTCGTCATAATCAGCCTGGATCAGCTCATCACGCGGATAGGTTTCCAGTATATTTAACAGCGCTTTGTAAGCGTGGGTACCGACAGCAAAACCAGACTGTTCCATCACTTTGGCCAGTTTGTTTTTTAACAGCGGAATATCCGCCGCGCTGTTGTTGTACAAAGAACTGGAATACAAACCGATAAAGCGGTCTTCACCAACGACCTGACCTTTGGCGTCAAAACGTTTGATGCCGATGTAGTCGATATAGGCAGGTCGATGCACACGGGATTTGTTATTGGTTTTAGTCAGGATTAACAAATCCGAACTGAGCGCTTGTTTGCGCGCCACATCCGGCAGGTCACTTAACATCAAATCCCGTGACGTACTGCGACGCATCAGGCCCAAGGCGCTGTCAGCAATGCCTTCGATTTTGTAATCACCGGCAATCGGCACTATGGCGTACTGGCGATAACCGAGCAACGTGAAGTTGTCCCTGGCCAGCCAGTTCAGGAAATCTGTCGCCTGTTGTAATTGTTCGGCAGAAGCCAGACCTGCATGTTTTGGCAAATCAGCAATGACCTGCTCCAGTTTTGCCCGGGTCGGCTGCCAATCGAGCACGGCCAGCGACACATCCTGCATTACCGAGCTCAGTTCAGCGGTCAGTTGCTCCATCGCCGCTTTATCCGTCATCCGGTCGATTTCAACGTGAAATACCGTTTGTTTGGTGGATGGATTGGCTTTGGTACCCAATTTATGGAATTCGGTGATATTGCCTTTGTCGTCGCGGAAGGTTTGTAACGGATGGTGCAACAACAGGTGTGCGGTGATGTTGTGGCGATTCAGTGCAATGCGCAATGAATCTACCAGGAACGGCATATCTTTGATCACCAGCTCGACGATGGTGTGCTTGGATTCCCAGCCGTTTTTGGCAATTTCCGGATTAAATACACGGATCATCGCTTCGTCACTATGGTGGCCATTAAAGGTCTGCCACAGACTCAGTGTCGCGCCGTACAAATCGCTGTCAATCCGACCGACCAGGTCGTCATGCGCGACATTGCCATACAAAGTGAAGGCGAATTTCTCGACCAGGTCGACCTGATCTTTGACTTTCTGACGAATAAGTTTGCTTACGTTTTGTAGTAGTACAGATGGTTGACCGTCTATCAGTGCCATTTTTGTATCCTTATTTTGTCACCGCCCGGGGGGGAGCAGGACATTTGTGCATAATGTACAGAGCGTGTCAGGTGCGAAGTTTATTGAGAATTGTAGTGCTTTTCGAGCTTTATTTCTGCCTTTCATTCTGGTTGTACCAGTCGTAAAAGCCAGATTTGACAAGATATTCAGCGGGATTAAATAACAAAATGGCCTTTCGGCCATTTTCATAAGACTTTTTGCATAAAGATGCGTTTTGCATCTTTATGCAGTTTGGGTCAGACATGCCGTTTATTTGCGCTGTGGCCAGAAAAACGCCGCCAGTGCCGGCAACACAAACACCGCACCGAGCATGTTCACGACAAACATAAAGGTCAGCAGGATGCCCATATCCACCTGCAATTTCAGCGCCGAGAATACCCAGGTACTGACGCCTATTGCCAGTGTAATCGCAGTAAACAGCACCGCACTGCCCGTCGATTTCAACGCGTTGAAATAGGCGGTACGCAGCGGTACACCATCGCGCAGTGGCTGCGTCATATTGGTCAGGATATAAATCCCGTAGTCAACGCCGATACCAACCCCTAACGCGATCACCGGTAAGGTTGAGACTGTCAGGCCAATTTCCAGATAAGTCATCAACGCCGTTGCCAGCACAGTGACCACGTACAGTGGGATAATGACCGCCGTGGTGGCCCTTACCGAACGGAAACTGGCCAGACATAACGCAATCACCGCGGCATAGACGTACCACGTCATCGGATCCTGCGCGGCCGCCACAGCTTCGTTCGTTGCCGCCATCACACCGACCGGGCCAGATGCCAACATAAATTTGGTCTGGTCAGTACCGAGCTCTTTACCGATCCGCTTGGCCTCAGCCACTACTTTTTCGATAGTTTCAGCTTTGTGGTCCTGCAAGAACAAAATCACCGGCATCACCGAACAGTCCGGATTTAACAGGCCAGTGCTGGTTTCGACCCGGCTTGACGATTGCACCAGCGATTCAGT
>JAIXSW010000033.1 GCA_027484495.1 Gammaproteobacteria bacterium | reverse complement strand
GTCTGTTTAACAGACGATTGATAATAAGTTCAACATGTTGGCGCTATCATAGGGGCAAATATGGCGCGGGTCAAAACTTGTGGCAGCCAATCGCGGCGTCATCAGGACGTCGGATAGGCTGAGATGCAATTAACTCAGACCCGGCGCCGAGCTGCCAGGTCTGTGGTCTGCTAGGGCTGGTTAAAATAGGTAAAGGGGACTTCTTCGTAGATGATCAGAGTAGGGCCATACAAATAGCTCATTGGGTCTTGTGGATCAAAACGAGAGCGCACAAGTTCTTCCAGATACAGTCTTTTACCAATCAACCCCTTGGTCGTTTTCAGTAAACGCCATTGACGTTGGTAACAGAACGCTTCGGGCGAACAAAATACGTTGCCTTCAGCGGTTATCACTAAGCCCGCGTTGTCTGAGGTGATCAGCCAGCGATGCTTGTGTGTGAGCCTTGGACTGAAGGCCGGCAGTTTTGATTCATTAGCGCGAACGAAATAACCGGTATGGTCTGCACTGATTTGATAGCCCTGAGCATTGACTGTCCCGTCCGCCGCTTGTAAGCGTATTTTGTTGCCCGCCCAAGCCTGTGGTGATTTCAGAGCATTCATCTCTTGCCAATAATGCTCTGGTGCATTGAGTATGAGCTTGTCAGTTTCCGCGGACAGGGTAATGGCAAAAGCCGAATGCATAGTGCCAAGCTGCACTGTACCGTCAGCGGCAAAATAACGTTGATAGACTTGCCAGATCTCACCCTGTTGGCGGATTTTTTTTAGTTGCATGGCGCTGTTGTCGGCAAAAATGATCTGCAGCGCGCCGTCTGCGTTGATTTGCCAGCGAAATGACTGGGATTGGTTGAGGCTGCGCCCAGTACCGTCAGGATTGAAACTGAGTCTGTCGTGGTAAAATTTCTGGAAATCTGTATAAGCCTTCGGTAAATAACGGGCTACAGACCAATCTGTATTCAGTTCTGCCGCGACGAAGGACTGAGCTTGCTCCGGTGTCTGCACTATACGGACGATACGGCTTTTCGTGACTTGCTGATCTGGCAGATTAAAATGCTGACCAAACACACTAAAAGGCTGCATCTGCTGCAGCACCGTGTCGGTCACACGAAAAATATTGCCGTCTACTCCGGTTGCCAGCAGCTGCAGTGTACTTTTTTGATAAGTGAACGTGATCGGCAGGCTGGTGTAGTTCCAGCGCCGTAACTGTTCGGCCTGCTCTGTACTGAGTCCCATCAGGCCAGGTCGCACAGATTCAAAGCTGTCGTAGCGAAAATCTGGCCAGGTTAAAGTCAGGGGGCTTAGTTGTCGTTGCCACTGAAATGCCTTAGCGCGACCCAAATCCAGGTATTGGCCACTCCCATTGTCAGCCAACTGATAACTCCGACTACCTGACGCCGAAAATCCTTTAATCGCCGGTTCCACTTCGTATAACGGGCTTGTCAACTCCGGCCACTGGTCAGCAGAAGGCGTCTGCTGTGGATCGGCCAACACTGCAGTTTCGGTAGTGGTGATCAAACCCGGCTTGTTGAGATTAAGGTCGTCCAGCACGCTGAGATAATCTTGCTGGTCAGTTAACACCTTGTACAGACTGCTGGCACCAGGCAATGTGATCTGACCTGCCATCAGCAGCGTCGCGACGGCGGCCTGTTCAGACATGTTTTCCACGACGGCAGCGGGTTCTGCGTCGCGAAGCTCAGCCAGGCTGGCAGGTGATTGACCGTGGTTTGCTCCAACCAGCGCCGCATACCAAACGGTTGAAAATGCATTGATTTGCACTGGTTCTGTTGCCTTGCGACTGGCAAGGTCTGGGATTAGCGCATAATAACTGAGATTGCCATGACCAGCTTTTATTGCTTGGAGCAATGTGAGCAAATTCGTTTCATCGTCGTCGGTACTGACCGTCAGGTTAAACTCGCCATTGCTGCCTGCTTTTGTCACGACGGGCAGAGGGCCTGAATGTGCCACCACAGTTGCTCCAGCCAGCGCAGGATCGGTCAGTCGCCCCGTCAGTTTAAATTCCAGCATGTTTTGTTCGATCGGTCGGTCGTAGATGTAACTTGCCGCATCACCGTCATCATCCGTCACCCGGACTGATATCGTGACAAACTGATTAGGATCAATGACCGCAGGGACAGTGAATTGGATAGTTGCAGTGTTAGCGCCGGTCATTTTTAAATCCGGCCCTCTGAGCTGTTTCCATTCATAGCTTTTGATTGTGCCATCAGAGTCAGTTGCTTCCACCGAGAAACTGCCAGATGTTTTTTCCCGATACGGTTTAAAGTTGACGCTGATTTGCGGCGGCAGATTGTTCTTAATGAAAACAGTGACTTGTTTAGAGATGGTTTGATTGTCAGCGCTGGTTAGACTGACTTGTAACACTGCTTTAGTGTCTTCTGAAACGGATGGTGTCGATATCTTCACTGTGGCGCTGTCTGTTGACAGCAGCTGTAGCTCTGGTCCGGATAGCTGCGTCCATTTGAAAGTGCCACTGCTGCCAGTGGCCGTCAACGTTGTGTCGCGATGTTCTTTCAGACTGATTTCGCTGCTGACGCTTAGTTGTGTCGCAACAGGTTGTGGCAGTGTTTCATTGGCGTCTGAGCCACAGCCATGCAGTACCAAAGTGCTGAAAAGCAGCGTGATCAATCCGGATTGGCGAAGTGTAGTCATAATCATTCCTTTGATAAGCAGAGATCCCAGCATAAAATATTTGAATAAACATTTTAATGCTACATCTAAAACAAAAAGTTTACAATTTTCTGAGCGCTTGCCGCTGCAGCGAATTTTCCGCAAGATACGGTATCTACTGAAAAAATTCTGGAATGGTGATGGCGAACCAATTGCTCGACGCGGCTTTTGTACAGGATGAGTGCCTGAGTGCTCCTTTGCCGCAAGACTGGCAGCATTTACCCGAAGCAGCACTGGGTAAGCGACGCTGGTTCTGGCTGGGCCTGACGCTTGTGGTCCTGTTGGCTTTGGTGGCACTTATTGTGTTGTCTGAAGGGGAACTGGCGTTATACGCGATACTTGGTCTGGTGTTGTTATTCGGTTTCCTGCTGCAGCTCTGGTTGCCATTACAGCTGACCCGGACGCGGTTTTTGCTGCGCCGGCAGGACTTTTTGCTGGAGTCCGGCGTTTGGTGGCGCCAGGCGGTGTTGATCCCGCTGACACGGGTGCAGCATGTCACCGTCAGTCAGGGGCCGCTGCAGAAGCAGTTTGGCCTGGCCACGCTCAAAGTGTTTACTGCCGGTGGTTTGCAGGCGGAAGCGGCACTGTCGGACATTGACTATGAATTGGCGCAGTCGCTGTGCCAGCAGCTCAGCCAGCTGATCCCGCAGGAGGAGCGCGCGGATGCAGCCTGAAGCAGTAGAGGAAACCAG
>JAIXSW010000366.1 GCA_027484495.1 Gammaproteobacteria bacterium | reverse complement strand
GGGGTCTGATGTCACAACGTCTGTTAATTTTAACTAATATGGGTCCTAAACCGGCAGCACCTTTTCAGGGCGTATTTGTGCGCAATCAGGTTGAAGCGCTGGCGGCATTAAATCCGGCTTATTTTCAGATGGAATGGCAAAACGACCGGATGCCGTGGCGGTTATTGCGCTATCCAATCTTTTGGTTGCAGTTTGTCTGGCGGTATGTGCTGAGTCGTCAGCAATTTGATGTGCTGCATGTACATTTTTTTTACCCGACCATCTGGCTGGCGCTGACTTACCGGCTGCTGCGTAATCCAAAGGTGAAAATCGTCGTGACCTGCCATGGCACCGATATTTATGCTTATCAGCCTGAATCGACCTTGTACAAAGCAGCAGCCGCGCAAGTGGACCAGTGGATCTTTGTCAGCGCACAGCTGCAGCAGCGTTTTTTCCGGCAGGACATCCGCGCCGAAGTGCTGCCAGCCGGCATTCATGCCTTGTATGGTCAGGTGCCGGCATTGCCGCTGGCTGAAAAAGACATCGATGTGTTGTATGTCGGCACACTGGACCTGAATAAAGGCATGGACCGGCTGATTGCGTTATTGCCTGCGCTAGCCGGCAAAAAAGTGGTGGTGATTGGCCATGGCCCCTGGCATGCGCAACTCAGTGCCGCCGCGTTGCAGTATCCGCAATTAATTCTGGTGTCGGCACAGGGAGCCGCTCAGCTTAAAGATTATTATCAGCGCAGTAAGTTGTTTCTCAGCCTCTCGCGCAATGAATCTTTTGGCTTAGTGATGACCGAGGCGATGGCCTGTGGCACGCCTGTGGTGGCGACGACCACGGACGGCTCCCGGATGCAGATCCAGCATGGCAGCAACGGCTATCTTGTCGATACACCGGATGAAGTCACATTGCTGCAGGCGCTTGGTGAAAAAATTCAGTTATTGTTAAGTTTGCCGCCGGCAGATTATCAACAACTGCAACAAGCTTGTCAGACCAGTGCGCAGCCGTATTTGCTCGACAAAGTCGCAGCCCGATTAACCCAAATTTATCAGCAGCTAGCTACTAAGCCTGCTGACAACAAAGAGTGATCTGACATGCAACAACCTGAAGTGGTGAACGTGGGTGGACTGGATGTGATGGCCTTTGCCAGCATGCAGCAATTAGTTGAGTTTATTGTGCATGATGACGGCACTGTGTTCGCAGGTTCTGCTATCGCGATCAATCCGGAAAAAGTCATGAAAGCGCGTGAAGATGCCGCGCTGAAAACCATGTTAAATCAAGCCGAATTACGCTATGCCGATGGTATGGGCGTCGTGAAAGCGATGCAGAAGAAGCTGGGGCGCAAAGTGGAGCGGGTGCCAGGTTGCGAAACCTGGGAAGCGATTATGTACCGGGCTGCGGCGAAACAAGTGCCGGTGTTTCTGGTCGGCGCCAAGCCGGAAGTGTTACAGCAAACCCGCGACAAGCTATCCGCTGCCGGTGTCCAAGTGGTCGGTGCGCAAGATGGTTATTTTAAAGACGAGGCAGCGCTGTTGCAGCAAATTCAGCACAGTGGCGCCAAAATCATCACTATTGCCATGGGGTCTCCGAAGCAAGAGCTGCTGATTGAACGGGCAAAAAAGATCATTCCCGATGCTTTCTTTATGGGGGTCGGCGGCACCTATGACGTGTTCACCGGCAACGTCAAACGTGCCCCTGCACTTTGGTGCAAACTGAACCTGGAGTGGGCATATCGCTTGCTCAGCCAGCCAAGCCGGATCAAACGGCAATGGAGTCTGGTGGAATATCTGTGGCTTTATCTGACGGGCAAGTTATAGAATCATCATTCTGACAGCCTCCTGCCAACCCATTGACCGAGAGCAATATTTTGACAGCTGAAACGCCTGAACGCGCACAAACCGTGGCGCCGCTGATAAGCGTATATATGCCGACCTATAATCGCAGTGAGATGATGCAGCGTGCCGTCAATTCGGTGCTGGCACAGGATTATCCGAACTTTGAACTGCTGATTGTCGATGACTGTTCGCCTGATAACACCTGGCAGGTGCTGAATGAGCTATATGGCGAGCACCCGCAGATCCGGCTGTTCCGCCAGGAAAAAGGCCAGGGCGCCTGTGCGGCACGGAATATGGCGATCAAAGCGGCGGCCGGAGAATTTGTCACAGGTATCGACGATGATGATGAGTTCTTACCAACACGCCTGTCAGGCATGATGGCGGCTTACGACGACCAATACTCTTGTGTTTGTACCGGTTATTTCTGGGACTATGGCTCTGTGCGTAAAGCCCTGTACACCGAGCAGAAAATTGTCCGGTTGCCGGAAGTGCTGGACGCGCACTGTCTGTCGAATCAGGCGCTGGTTCGCACCAGCCGGATGCTGGCGCAAGGCGGTTTTGATGAAACCCTGGCAGCATTTCAGGACTATGATATGTGGCTGCGGATGGTGGCGGCTTATGGCCCGGCCTTGCGTCTGGCCGAAGCGACTTATGTCGTGCATGTCGGTCATGAATTAGGCCGTATCACGACGTCGCCCAAACGCCTGAATGCACAGGCGCAATTTGTGGAAAAACACCGGCCATTAATGAATGAGCGCAACCTGCATAATCAGGCGTTTTACCGGCGCACTATGCAGCAGGAGCCGTTGTCGCTGGCCGAGTTAATTGGCTCGATGCGTTATGGCCTGGTGGAAACCAAAGTGCGTTATTACCTGAAACATAAAATGCAATGGCTGATTAAAGTGCGTAAACAGCTGCTGTCAAAGGGCATCAAAGGCCTGTTTGGACCTAAATAATGCTGACAACCGAACTTGAATTCTCCGGCCAGTTGTATCTGGTCGTTCGCCGGCTAAAGTGGTGGTTACTGGTCGTTGCGGCGGCCTGTGCACTTGCTGGCGCTGTGTACGTCAAACAACACCGGTTCCCGGCTAGTGTCGATGGTCACTTCTCCTTAACGGAGACGAGGGTGAGTTTACTCGCTGCTGACTATCAGCACGTGGCTGCCAATACGCAGCTGTTTATCGGCGCGCTGGAAGTCGATGAGTTGGCCCGATTCAGTTTATTGATAGATAGTGCCACGGTCTGGAATGGCCTGTGGCAGGACAAAACCTGGTGTCAGCAGCAACCGGCATTGTGTGCAACTGACGCGACTGCTGCGGCAAAACTGTCCAGTCAATGGAAAGCTGCTTTTTCACAGGAACATAAACGCCGCGGTAACTTATTGTATTTCCGCCTGAAAGCCGAGTCGCCTGAACTTGCCGGCGCGCTGTTACAACAGCTGATCCAGCAGGCTGAACGGCAGGATCAACAAGAGCGGCTACAGCGCCTGCAAACGCAGCAGCAACAATTACAACGGGCACTGGACAGTGCAGCGACCGTTGGAGAGCGGTCGGAGCTGACTCAGCTGCTGGATCAGAATTTAGCGGCGCAGAATCTGTGGCGTCAGGGCTATTATCCAGCGTTGAAACCGGTTGCGGCGTTGCAGCAAAAAGCTGCAAAAGCACCGTCGTTGCTGCTCAGCAGTCTTGCCGCGGCATTACTTGGCACTTTGCTGGCATTGACGCTGGCGTTGT
>JAIXSW010000122.1 GCA_027484495.1 Gammaproteobacteria bacterium | reverse complement strand
TAGCTCTCTCAATCCTGGCTTATTTGGCGTTACGCTGTTGCATCAGTGCGATAAAGTGATCAAACAATTCACTGGCTTCATGCGGGCCCGGGCTGGCTTCAGGGTGGCCCTGAAAGCTGAATGCCGGTTTGTCGGTGCGATGAATGCCCTGCAGCGAGCCATCAAACAGTGACTTGTGCGTCGCGCGCAACGTGGCGGGCAACGTGGCTTCATCCACAGCAAAACCGTGGTTCTGCGCCGTGATTAAAACTTTTTTACTGTCGAGGTTTTGCACCGGGTGGTTCCCACCGTGGTGACCAAACTTCATCTTCAGTGTTTTGGCACCGCTGGCTAACGCCAATAACTGGTGGCCCAAACAGATACCAAACACCGGAATGTCGGTTTCAAGGAAAGTCTTAATCGCTTCGATGGCATAAGTACAAGGCGCCGGGTCACCAGGACCATTCGACAGGAAAATCCCATCCGGATTCAGCGCTAACACTTCAGCTGCTGGCGTTTGCGCCGGAACTATGGTCAGGCGACAGCCACGATCAACCAACATACGTAAAATATTGCGTTTCACACCAAAATCGTAGGCAACGACGTGAAACACTGACTCTGGTGCTTTTTTATGACCGAGCCCCAGTTCCCAGCTGCCTTCGCTGAAGCTATATGGCGCTTTGACTGTGACTTCTTTGGCCAGATCCATGCCGGACAACCCCGGGAAACTGCGTGCCAGCTCCAGCGCTTTGGCTTCGTCGATATCGCCGGCCATCAAGCAACCGTTCTGAGCGCCTTTTTCACGCAGGATGCGGGTCAGTTTACGCGTGTCAATGTCGGCGATGCCGAGCACGTTGTGATCTTTGAGGTATTGACTAAGGGAACGTTGATTACGGAAATTAGAAGCAAGCAGAGGAAGGTCGCGAATGATCAGGCCCTTGGCCCAGACTCTGCCGGATTCTTCGTCTTCATCATTGGTGCCGGTATTACCAATGTGGGGATAGGTCAAAGTGACCATTTGTTCTGCATATGAAGGGTCGGTCAGGATCTCCTGATACCCGGTCATTGAAGTATTAAACACCACTTCACCAACCGACACACCTTCAGCGCCAATGGCTGTACCACGAAATACGGTGCCGTCTTCCAGTACGAGCAGGGCGGACTTAGTCAAGATAACCTCCAAACAGCAAAAAACGGGCGTAAAATGCTGCTGTTTTACCACCCGTTTTGACCCAGAAATTGTGTACTCAGTTCTGCCTAGGCAAACCTGCTTATTCTAGGTCATTTGCGCTCTTTGGTCTAATTATATTTTGGTATTTTGCGAAAATAACGACTTAACAGACAAATTGCGTTAAAAACGGCAAAAATCTATGTTAAGTCTGCCAAACCCAGCACTTGCTGCATAGAATAAAGTCCGACCTGTTGATTTTTCAACCACAAGGCTGCGCGCAGTGCACCTTGGGCAAAAGTGTTGCGGCTGGATGCTTTATGTGTAATTTCAAGGCGCTCGCCGAGGTCCGCAAAGAGTGCCGTATGGTCACCAATGATGTCACCGCCGCGCACTGTGGCAAATCCAATTGTCTGTTGATCACGCTCGCCGGTGATGCCTTCGCGGCCATAGACAGCACATTCTTTTAAATCCCGGCCTATCGCTTTGGCGATACTGTTGCCTATCGCCAGTGCGGTGCCACTCGGTGCGTCCTTTTTGAAACGGTGATGCGCTTCGATGATTTCAATATCCGCGCTCTGTCCCATCACCCGAGCAGCAGTTTGCACAAGATGCAGTAGCAAGTTTACGCCAACACTCATATTGGGCGCCCAGACGATAGGAATGATCCGGCTGGCCGCCTGCACTTCGGCATATTGCGCATCGGTAAGTCCAGTGACACCAATCACCATCGCCTTCTTCGCAGCAACCGCCAGTTTTAGGTGCGCCAGCATCGCTTCTGGCATCGTGAAGTCGACCCAAACATCTGCTTTTTCAACTTCAACCAAAGCCGTTTCTGTCAGCGGGAGCTGCAATTTACCACAGCCCGCCAGCTCACCGGCATCAGTCCCTGCAAGCTCAGAGCCTGCACGCACAGTGGCTGCAGTCAGCTGCAGTTGTTGCTCTTTTGCTACTGTAACGAGTGCACGGCCCATGCGGCCATTGGCGCCAAAGATGCCTATTGAAGTCATGTATAGGTTCCTATATCGACAAAATGACAGTCCAGACCGCCATATTTAAAAAAGTGGCTTATTAAAGCAAAAAACTGCCGGCGGCTCTAATCAAATTTGCAGCCATTGCGTACGTCCTGTACATAAAAAATTGACTGGAGCAATTTTTAACAACGCGAAGCGTTGGTCCGTAGGAGGAGCGCCAGGGATGGCGCGAATAAAAAATTGCCTGGAGCAATTTTTAACAACGCGAAGCGTTGGTCCGTAGGAGGAGCGCCAGGGATGGCGCGAATAAAAAAACGCACCCCGGAGGGTGCGCAAGTCAGACAACAACACTCACTCAGTCGGTGAGCGGGTCTGTTTAGTTGTAACGGGCTGGCAGAAACCGCAAATTATTTTAGCAACGGCTGCAATTGGTCTTGCTGCGCCAGTAGATCCAGGTAAAGACGCAGCTGGTTTTCTGCCCGCTGCAGGTTATGGTTTGGTCTGTGCACAGTAAAATAGGTGTCACCATTTAAGTGGTCGGCAAGAAAGCGGATACCAATCATCAGGCACATCACTTTGGCGCCCAACCACAGGCTTTGGCGTTCAGCTGCTGTGATGATACCGGCGAGCCCGTGCAAATACCCTTGCGCCAGCGCGGTGAAAATTTCCGGACGGATCCGTACACCGGCCTGATTTAATGAATCTTCCGCTTCCGGCGAACAGCAGGTACGCACCATATCGCCAAAATCAAACAACCAATAACCTGGCATACAGGTGTCCAGATCAATGGCAGCGATACCGCGGCCCTCCGCATCGGAGTACAGCATGTTATTGATTTTGGTGTCGTTGTGACAAACCCGCCGCGGTAAAGTGGCACAGGTTTGTTCCAGCTCAGTCACCAGCGAACGCTGTGACAAGCAATAACTGACCAGTTCCTGACAATCAACCAGCCGGCCGGCTTTATTGGCAGCTATAGCGTCATCGAGCTGACGGAAACGGAAACCGAGATTATGAAAATCGGCGATCACAGTATGCAGATCGTCAGCAGGAAAATCAGCCAAAGCCGCCGCAAATTGACCAAAGGTCAGCGCTGCGGCGAAAGCCTGGTCAGCTGTCTCGACCACTTCGATACTCCGTCCGCCGTCAATAAACGCCAAAGCACGCAGGTCAGCAGCGGGTCCACTTAAATATCGGCCGTCTTGCCGCGCTTGCTGACGCAAGATCTGCAATGGATAGCGTCCTTCGGACTGCTTTTGTTCAAGATGCTGCTCAATCCGCAGCGCATTGTCGACCAGCTGCTGTGGCGAAGGAAAAATCTGCGTATTGATTTGCTGCAAAACAAGCTTTTGTTTCGAATTTTCAATCAGATAAGTCCGATTGATATGACCATTACCAAACAACCGGACCGAAGCATCTGGTAAAAACTGATAAGCCGCCAGCACATCGGCTGGCAATAACGACGACACCGCAGCGGCGGTTGATTCAACTGACATAGAACTTACCTGATTAAAAGACGGGTCACGCAATAGCGAATTCAGCCTGCTATTGTGCTTGATTACATCTTATTGTCAAAAAAACTGCCAAGGGCGGCCAAATCTGCCGGATAAGTAATGCCCCGCCAGGCTTCTGTCGACACCTTGACGTCAAGGACCTGACCTTGTTGCAACGCCTGGTCAACCGCATAAGGCAGATATGATTCCGCTTTTTCACCTGGCCCATTCTGGAAAAATTGCTGCAACTGCGTTTCAAGCCGTGACAGTAAATCTGGTGTAAAGGCCCAGATATTCATTGATACCAGCTGCTGCGCTGATAGAGACAACATTTCGCCGGCGCTGTTTAGACCACGCAGCTGACCAGTCGCATCGGTACGGATCTCAGTCCATTCTTCAACCTTGCGCAGCCGGCCTGCCACCACATCACAGCAGCCGCGATTGACACCACCATGCTCAGATAAGGTTAACTCCAGTGGATAAGCCACCATCGCCCAGTGCGTATTGTGTTCGGCAAAATGCTGCACCAGCTGTTGCATCGCATTGGCGCCGTAATAGTCGTCCGCATTGATCACAATAAAGGGCTGAGTGAGCACATGGCGCGCCGACCACACGGCATGTGCAGTTCCCCATGGTTTCGTTCTGGTTTGCTCAGGTAATGTGCAAAGAGCCGGTATATCTTGCAGTTGTTGCAGCACCAACTCGACGGTTAAATCTGGCGGAAACGCCGGCAGTACCTGCTCTAAAAACACTGCCTGTAAATTCTGCCGGATCACCAGCACCAAGTGACGGACTCCCGCCTGATAAGCATCCATCACACTGAAATACAACAAAGGCCGCCCGGTTTGACCAACGGTTGCCAACTGCTTATCGCCACCAAAGCGGCTACCCATGCCACCCGCGAGTATTAATAATGAAACTGCTGCCGCCATTCCCTGCCAACTCCTGAAGGCTTTGATACGACGACGCCGGCAAAGCCGGCGTCGTTACAGATATGCACAATACTGTACCAGAAATTGTCAGACGCAGTCGCCTGACCAGATTTTACAATGCGTGCTGCAAGATCTGCGCGACAACGTCTGGTGTGATATCACCGTGCTCGCCAAGCCGGTCTGCTTTTAGCTCGGCCAGTTTTGCCACAACCGATACTTTTGCATCGGCATTGATGCCGTAATCCGCCAGCCGCGTCGGCACGCCCATGTGCTCGAAGAACGCCCGGGTGTGGCTGATTGCTTCGTCAATCAACCGTTCTTCGTCGTTGTGCTCCAGACCAAATACACGACGGCCATACTGCAATAACTTATCGCGTTTTTGCTCGCGTTGCTGTTGCATCACGGCCGGTAGCACTATGGCCAGCGTCTGAGCATGATCCAACCCATACAATGCGGTCAGCTGGTGCCCAATCATATGAGTCGACCAGTCCTG
>JAIXSW010000042.1 GCA_027484495.1 Gammaproteobacteria bacterium | reverse complement strand
CTCACCGCGACCAGCAATCGTCAGCAAGGCGGTTCCGTCAAAGGCGCGCTGGTGATGGGCGCATTGTCCGGACTGGTAGCCTCGCCCTGTACCACGGCGCCTTTGACCGGTGTGTTGCTCTACATCGCACAAAGCGGCGATTTAGCCTACGGCGCGCTGGTGCTGTACATCTTAAGCCTGGGCATGGGCTTGCCGTTATTATTGCTCGGCAGCAGTGGTGGCAAATGGCTGCCTAAACCTGGCGCCTGGATGGATGTAATTAAAGCTATCTTCGGTTTCTTGCTGTTATCAGTGCCGTTGATGCTGCTGTCGCGTATTGTGCCGGCCGACGTCTTGTTAGTGCTCGGGTCTTTGTTAGCGCTGGGCTTTGCGCTTTATCTGCAGCAAGTGCAGCAACTGCTGAAAACGGCGTTGGCCAGAAGCCTGTGCTGGCTGGTCGCTACACTGCTGGTGTGTGCCGTTGTCATGGCTAATTATCAGCAATGGTTCGCACCAGAACCACAGGTTCAGTCCGTTTCAGTAAACACCCAACAAGCCGGCCAGTTTATCGACATTAAAACGCTGGCGGATTTGGATGTGCAGTTGGCAGAAGCCAAAGCACAAAACCAATATGTGATGCTGGATTTGTTTGCTGAATGGTGTGTCGCCTGTAAGGAATTCGAGCACATTACTTTTGCTGACGGCGGCGTCAAAGCCGAAATGGCCAAAATCCGCTTATTACGCATCGACGTGACCAAAGCCACAGAGCAGGATCAGCAGGTTTTGGACAAGTTTCAGGTGCTCGGTCTGCCAACTTTATTGTTTTTTGCACCGAACGGCAGCGAATTAACCACATCACGCATCACTGGCTTTATGGGGCCAGCTGAGTTCAAAGCGCATTTAATTCAGCTGCAGCAATAAGGCTGCAGCACCCGACTGGCGTGGTCTGCAAAACTGCTCAGACCACGTTTTCTTCCCCCTGCTCACCCCGATACAACAACAGCGTCGAAAAGTTCCCATCTGCTGATAAGACCAGTATTTTGCTGCCATTTGCTGCGATTTCACTATAATGAGGCGCAAATCTGCAAATGCCGGCCGCATTTCTGCGAAAAAGATTGTTTTTTCGCCGACCTTTGGCAGGATGGAAGCAGATCCAGAATTATCAACGGAATAATCGACAAATGACTGCCAAATTACGGATTTTGCTGTTAAACGGTCCGAACCTGAATATGCTGGGGCAACGTGAACCACATATCTATGGTGCACAAACGCTGGACCAGATTGTCAGCGACTTACAGCAGTATGCCAGCACATTGCAGGTGGAGTTATCCCACTTACAGTCCAATGCCGAGCATGAACTGGTCGGTGCTATCCAGCAAAGCCTGGGACAACAGGACTACATCATTATCAATCCGGGCGCTTTCACCCATACCAGTGTTGCCATTCGCGACGCCTTACTGGCGGTGGCCATCCCATTTATTGAAGTACATTTGTCGAACGTACATGCCCGTGAAGCATTTCGCCGGCATTCTTATTTATCAGATATCGCAAAAGGCGTGATTTGTGGTCTGGGTGCAAACGGTTACCGTTATGCGCTCGACTCTGCGGTGGCAACACTGACCAGCACGCCCCGAAACCCATAAATTCCAACCAAGTTAGGCGCAAACGTCATGGATATTAGAAAAATTAAAAAACTGATCGAACTTCTGGAAGAATCTGGCATTAATGAGCTGGAGATCACCGAAGGTGAAGAATCTGTGCGCATCAGTCGTGGTGGCCCGGTGCAACAATATGCCCCAGTGCACTACACCGCAGCACCAGCTGCCCCGGCAGCGGCTCCGGCACCTGCAGCAGCGCCTGCGGCACCAGCAGCTCCGGTCGCAACCGGTTATCAGCTGCGCTCACCGATGGTAGGTTCTTTTTACCGTGCCGCATCACCAACGTCGAAAAACTTCGCTGAAGTGGGTCAAACAGTCAAAGTTGGCGATACGCTGTGTATCGTTGAAGCGATGAAAATGATGAACCAGATCCAGTCAGACAAAGCCGGCGTGATCACGGCCATTCTGGTAGAAAACGGCGAGCCGGTTGAATTTGACCAGCCTTTATTTGTGATCGAATAACCGAAAAGGCCGACACATGTTAGAAAAAGTGCTGATAGCCAACCGGGGCGAAATTGCGCTGCGTATCTTACGCGCCTGCAAAGAACTCGGTATCAAAACTGTCGCGGTGCATTCCACCGTCGACCGTAACCTCAAGCACGTGTTGCTGGCGGACGAGACCATCTGTATTGGCCCTGCCCCATCACCACAAAGCTACCTGAATATTCCGGCATTAATCGCCGCTGCAGAAGTCACCAACGCCCAGGCGATTCACCCGGGTTATGGTTTCCTCGCTGAGCGCGCTGATTTCGCCCAACAAGTTGAAGACAGCGGCCTGGTGTTTATTGGCCCACGCCCTGAATCCATCAGCCTGATGGGTGACAAAGTCTCTGCCATCGAAGCGATGAAAAAAGCCGGTGTGCCTTGTGTACCTGGTTCTGACGGCGCGGTCGGTGACGATGCAGACACCAACAAAGCCATCGCCAAACGCATTGGTTACCCGATTATCGTCAAAGCCGCTGGCGGCGGCGGTGGTCGTGGCATGCGCGTGGTACGCGGTGAAGATGAACTGGTATCGTCGATTGAGATGACCAAAGCCGAAGCCAAAGCTGCTTTTGGTAACGACATGGTGTACATGGAGAAATTCCTGGAAAACCCACGTCATATCGAAATTCAGGTATTGGCAGATGGTCAGGGCAAAGCCATTCACTTAGGTGAGCGTGACTGCTCGATGCAGCGCCGTCACCAGAAAGTGGTTGAAGAAGCGCCAGCACCTGGTATCACGCAGGAACAACGCGACTTTATCGGTGGCCGTTGTGTGCAGGCTTGTATCGACCTGAACTATCGCGGTGCCGGTACTTTCGAATTCCTGTATGAAAACGGTGAGTTCTTCTTTATCGAGATGAACACGCGTATTCAGGTAGAACATCCGGTCACTGAAATGATCACCGGTGTGGATTTGATCAAAGAACAGCTGCGTATCGCTTCAGGCATGCCGCTGAGCATCAAACAGTCTGATATCGTCATTCGTGGCCATGCCGTGGAATGCCGGATCAACGCTGAAGATCCAAAAACCTTTATTCCGTCGCCGGGTACTATCACCCGCTTCCACCCACCAGGTGGGAATGGTGTGCGCTGGGATTCGCATATTTATGCCGATTATACAGTGCCGCCAAACTATGACTCGATGGTCGGCAAGCTGATCACTTATGGTGAAAACCGTGCCATTGCAATCGCGCGCATGCGCAATGCACTGAGCGAACTGCTGGTCGGTGGCATTAAAACCAATATCGATTTGCACAAAGAGATTATGACGGACGCCAACTTTAATCAGGGTGGCACCAATATTCATTATCTTGAGCACAAGCTCGGTATCAAATAAAACGAAGGCCTCGCAAGAGGCCTTTTTTTATCGCTGTGATCAGGAAACCAACATGCCGTCAGACCAGGCCGAATGCGCGGGCCGGGTGGACGTTTGCAGCGGATAGCGCTGATGCACGGTCTGCGCCGTTGCCGCACCTGACAGCCAGTGCAGCACATCCTGTTGCCAATTGATGGCAGCCAGGTCCGCAGACAAAGTCTCCAGACGTTGCATTCGAAGTGGATTTTCTTTGCCAATCTGCCGCAATAACCATTTAAACCAGATTTGCCGGCGCAGCCAAAAAACCGGCAGACCGTATTGCTGAACCAATTCCTGTTGCGTCGCCGGGGCGCAGAATTGCTGCAAACTTTGTAATTGCAGCCCGTGCAGATATTGGCTGCAATGCTGACTGCGCGCCGGTTCAGCCAGATTGGCAAAGCCATAATCCGCTTTCAGATGCTTCAGATGACAGTACAACACGCCCAGATATCGTTTTGGCAGCAGTGCTTTTTGCCGGCCAAACTGCAGTGTTTCAAATTTTTCGGCCTGGACAAAATAGATTTCCGGATGAATCGGGAAAAACATAATGTCGCCGGTGCCGACCAGCGGGCAATTTCGGTACACCTGCGGTGCCGCCAAATTCCCGGCCAGATTCAGGCCGGAAAAGCGAAATAATGCCATCCGGCCTGCAGCACTGGCTGCACGCACCGTGGCAACGGCGCGACTCATATTGGCGGCGATCGCCAGATGGTCATCATCCAGTTTTACTGCCAGCTGATAGCGGCACTGCGCCAGAGCAAAATTGTAATAGTTCGCCATGCTGTGCAGAGAAAAGGTAGCAGCAGAGGCATGGGCAGTACTCAGGATGGGATACACCTGAGGTTCATAGTGAAATACGCGGATTTTGTCAGGGAACTCAGTGGCAAGCTGTGTCAGGATCTGCGGGGTCTGGTCGGAGCAATCGTTGTAACACGCGACAATTTCGTCAAAATAAACCAAATGGCTGCGAATGGTTGCTTCAAGAAATTCAGCGCCGTTTTTAATCCGCATCACAGCGCTTATTCCCGGTAACCGGGGGCTGGCCAGCTGATCTGGCCTGAACAGAAAATCCTGCACGAGTCGGAACCTGTAATAATGAAATCGAAACCATCGGAGTGGCCGCATTATACAATTAAAATATGTCAATTTTGGTGTCTTTATGTAAAGCCAAGCTCTCAACGCGCCGACTGCTGACATGCCAAGGCCGATAAAAACTGCTAAAATCGCCGCCTTTATGCTTTGCCAACCTGGCAGGAACTGCTGATGCCCTGGATCCAACTTCGTGTTCACACTACAGAAAAACATGCTGAGACGGTCAGCGACATGCTGATGAGCTGGGGCGCCCAGGCCGTCAGTTTTGTCGATGCGCACGACACCCCTATCTATGAACCGATGCCCGGCGAAGTGATTTATTGGGCAAATACCGTGGTGGTAGGTCTGTTTGATGCGGAACATCCGATGGATAAAGTGATCCGCAAACTCGAACAAGTCAGTTTGTTTAAACATGGCGTGCAATACAAGCTGGAGCAACTGGAAGACAAAGATTGGGAACGCGAATGGATGGACAACTTCCACCCGATCCGTTTTGGTCAACGGCTGTGGGTTTGCCCGAGCTGGCGTGAAATTCCGGACCCGACTGCCGTCAACGTGATGCTGGATCCTGGTCTCGCCTTTGGTACTGGAACCCACCCAACCACCGCTTTGTGTATGGAATGGCTCGACAGTCAGGATTTAACCGACAGCCTCGTCGTCGATTTTGGCTGTGGTTCCGGCATTTTGGGCATTGCGGCACTGAAACTCGGTGGCAAACGCGTCGTTGGTATTGATATCGACCCGCAGGCCATTGAAGCCAGCACCGCCAATGCGGCGCGTAACGATGTCGCCGGCCAGATTGAACTGTATTTACCCAAAGATCAGCCAAAGTTAGAAGCCGATGTGGTGGTGGCCAATATTCTCGCCGGCCCGCTGGCCGAACTCAGTCAAATCATCAGTGCTTATGTCCGGCCGGGTGGTTTACTGGCGTTATCCGGGATTCTGGAAAGTCAGGCGCAGTCGGTGATTGACGCCTACAGCGACGAATTTGACTTCGACCCTGTCGCCGTCAAAGAAGAGTGGGTGCGCTTAAGTGCTCGCAAAAAAGTCTAACCACCCGCGTTTGACGCTGCAGTGCAGCTGCTGACTTCAGTCAGCAGCTGCACGCCGTGCGGGCTCGTCTGATACTCCAGCCAAATCTCGTTACCGGCGCACCAGTCTGCAGACCAATCTTGCGTCAATTGCAGCAGGATTTGCGACGCAGATATTGCCAGTACTCTGGCCGCACTGAACTCCATGATTTGCCGGCAATCCGGATACAAAGCTTTGTACAACGCTTCTTTGGCGGCAAAAATCAGCGTCAGCAGCTGTGACAACGCCATATTGTCATTATTGCGCAAACACCACTGCTGTTCCTGCGCTGACAATATGGCTGGCGCCAGTTCCTGATATTGCGCCGCAGTCAGCCATTGCTCCAGGTCAACGCCAAGGTGCCGTCCCACATTGTTGCCAAGCCCCACCAGCACGAAGTCGCCACTATGCGATACCGACCCCTGTTGACCGACCGGCCAGACCGGGCTGCGATCGGCTCCCGGCAAAATTTGCGCGGGAGTCAGCCCAAGCTGTTGCTGCAACCGGCGTAGCAGCAGACGCGCCGCCAGATATTCCGCCTGCCGTTTGGGCACCGCCTGACCGATCGGTGCCGGCCATTCAATGCCATTGTCAGCCGCCAGCTGCCGCAGGTTCATTGTCTGCAACAGCGACGCAAAACCGGCTTTGCACAAAGACCAGTCCCGCCATTGCCACTGCTGCAGATCGTGAAATAAATGTCCTGTCATCTCTGTTCCAATCTATGCGTCTGTGACAGAAACTAACACCATCTGTCCGCGAAGTCAGCCGTTTATCGGCTGCCAATACCTTTAATCTCATAGCGCAGCTGCCAGTACGGCGGAGCTTTACAGTAAGGCTCTCTGACCTTATTTCTGCCAAGGAGCATTTATGTCTGCGTTATGTCGCCCATCCCGCCTGCTGGCCCCGTGCGCCGGGCTGCTGTTCAGTCTGTACTCTGCTGCTACGCTCGCTGCACCATGGCAATTTGAAGCCGGTGCCGGTGTACTGAGCCAACAACAGGTCTGGAAAAAAATGCCGGCTGTCAGCAGTGCCATTCCGTATTTTATCGCCAGCAATGGCCCGTGGCGGCTTGGTTTTGATCAGGGTAATCTGATCAGCTACAGCCTGGTGGAAGATGAAAACTTTCGCCTGTATGCCGGCGCCGGTATTCGCGATAACGGCTATGACGCCGATACCAGCCTGAGTTCTAAACTCTCTGACGACCCGGTGTTCACTGGCTATCAGGCGCCGGATACCGAAATCACCGGTTCTGTCGGCCTGCGCTGGTACTGGTTTTCGCTGCAGCTGGCGCAGCAACTGAACGAAGACCGCGACGCGCAGGTGGTGGATCTGGCGCTGGAATTGCCGCTATATCAGCATCAATCTGGCTTGCGCCTGATGGCCGTTGCCGCCGCCAGCTGGATGAATGCCGATTACACCCAGCGGATTTACGGCGTTGCGCCCGGCAACCAGAATCTCAGCGTCGGCCGTCCGGTGTTTCAGCCAGAAGCGGAAGTCAATTACCGGCTGGACCTGCGCGTGCAATATCCACTCAGTGCCCAGACTGTGTTGTTAGGCAGTGCCGGTGTCACGCAACTGGCAGATAACCTGCAACAAAGCCCGCTGGTTGACGAAGACCGCAGTATCGAAGCGATGCTATTGCTAGTCTATCGGTTCTGACCGGAGCTTCACGCCCGCTCCCCCGCCCGCAAAGCCCGCCCGCTGGCGGGCTTTTTGTTGCCCTTTTTTTGCCAAGTTTTTTTGCCAAGCTTTTTTGCCAAGAGTTCAGCCCGGCGGTTGCGCCGGGCTCTCCGTAAAAAGGCCTACAACAATGCCTTTAACCTAGCTGCCAGCGCCGGTGCGGCCAACATACTCAGATGGTCCCCTTCGACCTGCTGCAGCTGCAAACTGCCTTTCAGATACTGCTTCAGCTGACGACGTAAATGCGTGCGCGGATGCGCGGTGGCAAATTCGTCGCCATAAATCAGCCAGCTTTCCCCATGGAACTTCGGCCCCGGCTTAAACTGCCGGTACAACTCAGCCTGAGCGGAAGCGATTGCCAACAACGCATCCAGCTCGGTCTGCCAGTCCTTCGCTGGCAACAAACCGGCCTGTTGCATCAACGCTACCAACGCAGCCCGATACTGCGCCGGCTCGCTGTATGCCTGTACCGGCTTTGCCAATGCACGGCATAACAGCTGGTACATTTCCGTCGCAGCATCCGCCAGCGCGCTGGTGGCAGCCACCGGATGCAGATCCACATCCAATAAACACAAAGTCACCTGCTCACCTTGCGCCTGCAGCGCACAGGCCAGCTGATAGGCGATGCGGCCGCCGAGCGAGTGGCCGGCAATGCGGTATGGCCCCTTTGGCTGAGTCTGTCGCAGTGCCTGCAGGTAATCTTCAGTCAACAAGGTCCAGTCCTGATGCGGCGCCAGCTGGCCGATCCGGCCTTGCGGTTCCGCCACCCACACCTGCGCCTCGCCACGCAGCTGGCGGGCCAGCGGCAACATTGCTGCACTGACGGCGCCTGCGCCTGGGATCACCCACCAGTCCGGCAGTCCCGGCTGTGGCTCCAGCACGACCCAGCGCACCGTATCAGCTGCGTCAGCGTCCTGCGTCCGTTGACCGCTATCAATCAGCGCCGCCAGACTACGGATATCGGCATGGCTGAACAAATCGGCCAGACTGAGCAATGGCCAGCCTGCGCTGCGACCATGCTGATTTAATAACTGCACCAGCGAAATACTCAGCAACGAATGACCGCCGAGGTCAAAGAAACTGGCCGTGACATCATCCACTGGCTGCGTCAGCACTTGCTGGTACAGCTGCTGTACCTGCATTTCAGTGGCTGTCGCCGCTGGCTGACTTTGCCGCTGCTGCGGTTGCGGCGCTGGCAGTGCTTTACGGTCAATTTTGCCGTTGCTGTTTAGCGGGAAAGTTGTCAGTTCGAGCCAATACGCCGGTTGCATATAAGCCGGCAGTTGCTGCTGCAGATAACTGCGCAGCTCCTGTTCTGTCACCTGCTCTGTCTCCCCGGGCGCCGAGCGACGTTGCCAGTACAGCACCAGCTGCGGTTGCTCACGCACAGTCAGCGCAAGCGCCACCGCCTGCTCGACCGCCGGATGCTGGCGCAGCTGACTTTCAATATCGCCCAGCTCGATCCTGAACCCATTGATTTTCACCTGATGGTCCAGCCGGCCCAAAAATGCCAGCTGACCACCTGGCAATTGCCGCACCAGATCGCCGGTACGATACATCTGCAGCCCCAGCGCCCGGCTTTGCGGCAAAAACGGATCCGGCAGGAAATGCCGCGCCGTCAGCTCTGACCGGTTGCGATAACCCGCAGCGACACAAGCACCGCTCAGATACAGTTCGCCGGCAACGCCTGGCGGTTGCAACAAACCAGCCGGACTTAACACATAACTGCGGATACCCGGTAGTAAATCAGCGACCGGTGCCACGCCCTGTTCGGCGAAATCGGCCTCGCTGCGAATGGGCGCAGCCGACACCCAGATGGTGGCTTCGGTCGGCCCATACACATTCCATAAACTGCCGCCGCCGGCCAACAGTTGTAGCGCCAGCGATTTACTCAGTGCCTCGCCACCGCATAACATGAGAAGACCCAGCCTGCTGTGCCAGCCTGACATCAGTAACCCCTGCCAGGTGGCTGGTGTTGCTTGCAGCAAGCGGATATCAAACCGGTCCAGCCACTGCTGCAGCAGCTGCGGGTCGCGCGCATCTTCGGTTGGCATCAGTACAGTCCGGCCGCCCCACAGCAGTGGCAGCCACAACTCCAGCACTGAAATGTCGAAGGTCACAGTGGTAATAGCCAGCAGCGCCTGTTGCGGCTGAAAGCCGATACGGGCGGCAATCTGGTTCAGACATTCCAGCACCGAACTTAAATACACCTGCACGCCCTTTGGCACGCCAGTCGAGCCCGAGGTGTAAATCAGATACGCCAGCGGATCTGCCAGCAGTTGCACTGTTGGTGCGCTGTGCGGCTGTTGTTGCACAAGCTGCAACTGTTGTGGCGCATCACAAAGCCAAAGCGCCGCTGCTCCAGCCTGCGAAGCTAGTGACTGATAACAGCGGCTGACCAGCGTCAGCGCCACCGCCGCATCGTCCAGCACGGCCTGCAGGCGGGCGGCCGGCTGCGTTGGATCCAGCGGCACATAAGCACAGCCCAGTTTCCACAGCGCCAGGATGCTCAATGGCAACTGATGATCACGGCGCAGCAATAAAGCCACGCGTTGCCCCGGCCGTAGCCCCGCGTCAAATAAGGCGTGCGCCAGCTGATTGGCGCTGGTTTCCAACTGCTGATAACTCAGCGCCTGCTGGGCATCAGCGACCGCGATCTCGTCGCCATAACGCAGTTGCTGTTGCTGCACAAGTTACAACTGCTGTGGCGCATCACAAAGCCACAGTGCGGTTGCGCCGGCCTGCGATGCCAGCGACTGATAACAGCTGCTGACCAGCGTCAGCGCCACCGCCGCATCCTCCAGCACGGCCTGCAGCCGGGCGGCCGGCTGT
>JAIXSW010000549.1 GCA_027484495.1 Gammaproteobacteria bacterium | reverse complement strand
GTACCGTCAGGGTTTGAAGAACCGCTACGGCAGCATGATGCAGGCTATTAGTGGCGTGCATTTTAATTTCTCCATTCCCGAAGCGTTCTGGCAGCATTACCAGCAAATGCTTGGCGATACGCAGCCGCTGCAGGAGTTTATCTCTGCTCAGTACCTGCACCTGATCCGCAACTACAAGCGCTATGTCTGGCTGATTGTCTATCTGTTTGGTGCTTCACCTGCGATGTGTAAATCATTTTTGCAAGGCCGGCAAAGCAAATACAGTTTCCAGACCTTGGGCAGTGGCACTTTGTATCTGCCATATGCCACCTCGCTGCGGATGAGTGATTTGGGTTATACCAACAGTGCGCAGTCCAGTCTGGCTATTACCTATAACAATCTGCCGGAATATATCCGCGGGCTGCATCAGGCGATCACGACGCCATCGGCCGAATATCAGGCAATAGGGCAGGGTAACACGGGCGAACATCAGCAACTGAACAGCAATATCCTGCAAATTGAAAACGAGTTTTATTCGACCATCCGGCCGAAACGGACAATCAAAAGCGGTGAACGGCCAACTTGCGCATTAGCTAAACGCGGTGTCGAATATATCGAAGTACGTGCGCTGGATGTGAACCCGTTCAGTGCCGTCGGGATCACCGCCGAGCAGATGCGCTTTCTCGATTTATTTTTGTTGTACTGTTTACTCGAAGAGAGCCCGGAACAAGATGCAGAGGCGCAGGCCGTCACGGAGCGGAATCTGAAAAAGGTCGTCACCGATGGCCGCCGGTTGAATCTTGAATTAGATCAGGATGGGCAGCCGCGGTTGATGCAGGATTGGGCAGAAGAGATTTTTGCTGAATTGTCACCATTGGCGGTATGGCTCGATGATGCTTATCAAAGCGCCGATGATCCGGTCCGATCTTATCAAAGCGTTTTGAAGCAGCATTATTTGAGTTTACTGGATCCGGCGCGGACACCATCGGGTAAAATGCTGGCAATGTTACAGGCGAATCAACAGGATAATGGGCAGGTCAACCTGCAACTGGCAGAGCTGTATCGTCAGCAGCTATTAGCCGGCGAGTATCAACATTATCAGCAGGCCGAACTCCAGCAGATGGCGGCAGATTCACTGACGGAGCAGCAAAAAATTGAAGCAGCTGACACTGTTGGGTTTGATCAATACCTGCAACAGTATTTCGCCGAAAAACCCTGCTAACGGCTGTTATGTATCAATGACGTACCTTGAGCCCGCAGACATGCGGGCTTTTTATCGTCTGGCGCCGGAGTCTGCTTGCGCCGCGCATGCTACAGGCAAAAAAAACGGCCACATCAGTGGCCGTAAAACTAAGGATAGGGAGAATCCAGGGATGAAAACAAAAACTTGGCAGAATCCTTTCAAATAGTCAGACGAGGTCTGCTAAAGAAAGTTCAGAAAAATTTGTGATTTTTTTAATTATTTTACAAGCCTTTGCTTTTAATGATTTTTTTATTATTTAATCTTGTTTGAGGTGCGGGTAAAGCCGAACCAGTTTAATCATATTGTCCTGCACTTCGACGATCTCCAGCGGATAGCCGAGTAATTTCAGACTGAGGTTTGATTGCGGGATGTCTTCGAGATATTCCAGCACCAACCCATTAAAAGTCTTCGGGCCGTCGGTAGGGAAGTTCAGATGTAACTCGCGGTTCAGATCGCGTAAGTTGATACTGCCCTCGACCAGAAAAGAGCCATCAGGTTGCGGTCGGATCTCTTCACTATTAGCTTCAGCGGTATCCGTAGTGAATTCGCCGACAACTTCCTCCAGAATATCTTCCAGCGTGACCAAACCCTGAATATCACCAAATTCATCAACCACCAGGCCAATTCGTTCTTTTGAGTGCTGAAACTTCACCAGTTGGGTGTTCAGGCTGGTGCCTTCCGGAATGAAATAGATATCATGCACCGCACGTAACAGGCTGGCTTTATTCAATTGCTCTTTCAGCACCAGGCGCATGATGTCGCGGGTATGTAAAAAACCGAGGGCATCGTCGACGCTATCGCGGTACAGCAAAATACGACTGTGCTGGGTGATGGACAGCTGATGCAGAATATCTTTCCACTCGTCGTTGATATCGATGCCAACCAGTTCGTTGCGCGGCACCATAATGTCTTCTACGGTGGCTTTTTCCAGATCCAAGACACCGACCAGCATGCTCTGGTGCTGTCCGGGCAATATCGCACTGGCTTCATGCACGACAGTCCGCAGTTCTTCACTACTCAGACTATGGCCCTGATGTTGTTCCGCACTGACGCCAAACCAACTCAATACACCGTTGCAGATCCGGTTCATTAACCAGACTACCGGATACAGCATTTTCATTAGTGGCTTGAGGATTAAACTACTCGGAAAAGCGACGCGTTCCGGATGCAATGCACCGAGTGTTTTCGGGGTGACTTCACCAAAAATCAGAATGATGAGAGTGAGTGCCGCAGTGGCAATGGCAATACCATAATCGCCATAGAGTCGCATGCCAATCACCGTACCTATCGCGGACGCGGCGATATTCACCAGATTGTTACCCACCAGAATCAGACCAATCAAGCGATCACGCCGTTGCAATAACGCATGCGTGCGCTGTGCTCCTGGGTGGTTTTCGTTTAATAAATGCTTCAGCCGGTAGGGGTTTACCGAAATCATCGCAGTTTCAGTTGCGGAGAAATAAGCAGAGCAGAGCACCAGAAACGCCAGTATCAGAAGCAGCGTGCCGGTAGAGATTGCGTCCAAATCGGAGTATGCCTGTGTTGCCGGTCAGCCTCAATTAATATGCGAAATCAGACACAGCGTCAAGTCAGACTACAGCAGCACTTCGCGGACAAAGCGACTGCCAAAGTAGGCCAAAGTCAGTAACAAGCTGCCGGTCATGGTCAGGCCATTGGCGATCCGTCCACGCCAGCCGGCTAACCGATGACCCGCTAACAGCACGACAAAAACGACAAACCCAAGCGTGCTGAGCACGTTCTTATGCAGGTTATGGCGGGCAAACCAGTCCTGACCAAATACTGCGCCACTGAATACAGTTATACCCAGCAGAACAGTGCCTAATAAAATCAGCCGGAACAGAAGTTGTTCGGCCTGCATCAAAGGTGGCAGTACGGTGCCGCTTGGGAGCGGAGTTCGCTGTTTCAGCCGCTGACTGATCAGGCTGACCTGAAATGAATATAAGGTCGCCATAATCAGAATCACGTAAGCAATAAACGCCACCATAATATGGGCCAGCAACCAGGGGCTATGTTCAAAATGCTGTAGTTGTACAGTGTCGGGCAACAAGATGACAGCCAGCTGCACCATGGCGGCAAAGCCATACACAATAGGCAACAGCAAAAGAATTGGGGTGCGCAGTGCGGTGACAGTAAAAGCTGCAGTAATCAGCCAGCACACCAGCGAACTGACGTTTAGCAAGCTGAAATTTTGCCCTTCGGCGGTAAACAGGCTTTGGCTCAGCCCCAGCATATGCATGACGACACCGGCAATGGCGACTGTAAACAGCAGTTTCAGGCGGGGCCCATCGGCGTGATAAAGCCGCTGCGACACAATAACAGCTGCAACCAGATAACAAAGCAGGGCGAGTACAGGCAAGAATGCGGCCGACATGCAAATAATTCCAATTTGAATGCATATTTTTGGTCATTGTATGGGAAGAGACGACAGATTGACAGAGCCTGAGGCTGACGCCTCGTCGCAGCTTTGGTATAATCGCCGTCATTTTTGACAGAATCGGATTTGACCATGTTTGAGAATTTGTCGGATCGCCTGACCCGAACGCTGAAAAATATCAGCGGCCGTGGCCGCCTGACCGAAGACAACATCAAAGAGACCTTGCGTGAAGTGCGCATGGCGTTGCTGGAAGCGGACGTGGCGTTGCCAGTCGTGCGCGATTTCGTCAATCAGGTAAAAGAGCGCTCGGTAGGCCTTGAAGTCAGTAAGAGTCTGACCCCAGGTCAGGAATTTCTCAAAATCGTCAAAAAAGCGCTGGAAGAAGCGATGGGGGAAGCCAATGAAGAGCTGACCCTGAACACCCAGCCACCTGCAGTCGTGTTAATGGCAGGTCTGCAAGGCGCCGGTAAAACCACCTCAGTAGGTAAACTGGCTAAGTTTTTAAAAGAGCGCAAAAAGAAAAAAGTGATGGTGGTGTCTGCCGACGTCTATCGGCCGGCCGCCATTAAGCAACTTGAAACGCTGGCAAAAGATGTCGGGGTTGAGTTTTTCCCCAGCGACATTTCGCAAAAACCGGTCGATATCGCCAATGCGGCCATCAGCGCGGCAAAGTTAGGTTTTTACGATATCCTGCTGGTCGATACTGCTGGCCGTCTGCACGTCGACAGCGAAATGATGGATGAGATCAAAGCGTTACACGCGGCGATCAAACCAATTGAAACCCTGTTTGTCGTCGATGCGATGACAGGTCAGGATGCTGCCAATACCGCCAAAGCCTTTAATGAAGCCTTGCCACTGACCGGTGTGATCCTGACCAAAGCTGACGGTGATGCCCGCGGTGGTGCTGCATTATCTATCCGCCACATCACTGGAAAGCCGATTAAGTTTATCGGTATGGGTGAAAAAACCGATGCATTGGAGCCATTCCACCCGGATAGGATCGCCTCGCGAATTCTCGGTATGGGCGATGTACTGAGTCTGATCGAAGAGCTGGAACAGAAAGTTGACCGTGACCAGGCTGCTAAAGTGGCTGCGAAAATGATGAAGGGTCAGGGCTTCAGTTTGGAAGATTTCCGCGATCAACTGGTTCAAATGCGCAGCATGGGCGGCATGATGTCGATGCTGGACAAATTACCGGGCATGAAAAATCTGCCGGCTGGCGCCAAAGATCAGATCAACAACAAAAGCTTCAATAAAATGGAAGCCATCATCAATTCGATGACACCAAAGGAACGCCAGTTCCCGGATTTGATTAAAGGCTCGCGTAAAAAGCGCATCGCGGCCGGATCCGGCACTTTGGTGCAGGACGTCAATCAGTTGCTGAAACAATTCACTCAAATGCAGAAAATGATGAAACAAATGAGTGGTAAAGGCGGCATGATGAAAATGATGCGTGCTATGGGTGGTAAATTACCGCCTGGTTTGCCGGGTGGCGGACGTTAACCCTCAGACATACTTATTCAAAAGGCCACTGTATCGCAGTGGCCTTTTTGTATCGGAAGCTCTTCGTTATCACCGCTCAGGGTGAAGTGAACTGAATGGCAATTTTAAGGCTGGATCCGAAGGATCTGTTGACTATCCGCAGCACTTGCCCCAACAGCTTGTCAAGAGCTTATCCACAGAGTCATCCACCGGTAATACTGGCCTGATAACCGGCTGCAAAGCCTGAAATCCCTTGCATTACAATGAAAAACGCGTACAATTCGGCGTCCCTGCGGCCTGACCGCGGGGATTTTGATTTACAAAAACCTGAACGATTGAAATAGAGGACGGTATGGTAACTATTCGTTTACAACGTGGTGGCGCGAAAAAGCGTCCATTTTACCAAGTTGTGGTCGCTGACAGCCGTTTTGCTCGTGATGGCCGCTTCATTGAGCGCGTGGGTTTCTTTAACCCAATCGCTGGCGGTTCTGAAGAGAAAGCGCGCATCGACCTGGACCGCGTTGATCACTGGGTTGCACAAGGTGCATCTCTGAGCGATCGCGTTGCGTCACTGGTAAAAGCTGCTAAAAAAGCTGCTGCTTAATTAGCAAACTGCGTAGGAATTGACCTTGATGGGTAAAGATTTAGTTGTCTTAGGTAAGTTTGGCGCTGTTTACGGCATCAACGGGTGGCTAAAAGTAATTTCCTACACAGATATCCCGGAAGGGATTTTTGATTACACACCCTGGCAGATCCAATCTCAGGGCAAATGGCAACCAGTGCAAATCTCCAGTTGGAAACGCCATAGCAATGGCTTAATCGTCAAACTGGAAGGTGTTAGTGACCGGGATCAGGCACAAGTTTTCGTGAATGCGGAAATCGCTGTGACTCAGACCAGTCTGCCCGCGCTTGATGACGGCGACTTTTACTGGAAAGACCTGATGGGTCTGACCGTGGTAAATGAAGCCGGTTATGATTTAGGCGTTGTGGATGACATCATGGAAACGGGCTCGAACGACGTTCTCGTCGTCAAAGCAAACCGGACCGATGCATTTGGTAAAAAAGAGCGTTTGATTCCATTTTTGACTGACTCTGTCATCAAAACTGTGGATAAAGCGCAAGGACGAATTATCGTCGACTGGGACCCAGATTTTTAATGTCCGGACAGTACAACATGTGGTTTGGGGTGATTACCCTGTTTCCGCAGATGTTCGAGGCAATCACAAAATATGGTGTGACCAGCCGGGCAGTCAAAAACGGGCTGATTGATTTACAGTGCTGGAATCCGCGGGATTTTACCTCGGACAGACATAACACTGTAGACGACAGGCCATTTGGTGGCGGTCCAGGTATGTTGATGATGGTGCAGCCGTTGACCGACGCAATCCGCGCCGCGAAAGCTGCCGCAGGGGAAGGGGTCCATACCATCTACTTATCGCCGCAAGGCCGCAAGTTAGATCAGGCAGGGGTCGCTGAACTGGCGAAACGTCCAAAGCTGTTGCTGGTAGCAGGTCGCTACGAAGGGATTGATGAACGCGTGATAGAGTCGGAAATTGACGAAGAATGGTCAATCGGCGATTACGTGCTGAGTGGGGGCGAATTGCCTGCGATGACGCTGATTGATGCGGTATCGCGACTAGTACCAGGTGTACTGGGGCATGACATGTCAGCAGTTGAGGATTCGTTTGCCTCCGGATTGCTGGATTGTCCGCACTATACCAGACCAGAAGTGTTAGACGGCAAACAGGTTCCCGCTGTATTACTCAGCGGACACCATGAAAACATCAGACGCTGGCGTTTGAAGCAGTCTCTCGGGAGAACCTGGCTTCGGCGTCCGGAATTGTTAAATGTCCTGGCTCTGACTAAGGAGCAACGCAAACTTCTGGAAGAGTTCCAATCGGAACACCAGGCGTTGCAGCAACGATAGTTTATCCAGGTAAAGTGAGATTGTTATGAGCAAAGTTAGCCAAAACATCATCAAAGAACTTGAAAACGAACAGCTGAAAACAGACGTTCCAGCTTTCGGTCCAGGTGACACTGTGATTGTTCAAGTTAAAGTTAAAGAAGGCGATAAAACTCGTCTGCAGGCTTACGAAGGCGTTGTAATTGCCAAACGTAACCGTGGTTTACACTCAGCATTCACAGTTCGTAAAATTTCGAACGGTGAAGGTGTTGAGCGTGTATTCCAAACGCACAGCCCAATGATTGACAGCATCACGCTGAAACGTCGTGGTGCAGTACGCCGTGCCAAGCTTTACTTCTTACGCGATCGTTCAGGTAAATCAGCGCGTATCCGCGAAAAGCTTAACTAAGCACTTGAAGGCTGCCTCCGGGCAGCCTTTTTTTATGAGCAAATTTATTCCCCATCTTTTTTGTATTGCAGTGATTCGTCTGTGGCATGCACGCAACATCAAGTTTAAATCTCGTCCTGCGCACAAAGTTTCAGCAAATAATTCCATCTCTGATTATTCAGCTTTTTTCTGCCTTCAGTCACCGCTATGCTGAGATCATCGCTGAAAGGTTAACGTCTTTCATTCACAGGTAACGCCAAGGAATTTACAGTGCATTCGGCTGAATTTATCGAAAAACGTCGGTTTATCGTCAAACTGGGAAAAATGCTGCACAAATTTGGCACGCCGGCCTACCGGCTTGAAGTGCATCTGTTAAATGTCGCGGAATTCCTGGGCATTGGCGCCGCCTTTGCTATCACGCCTACAGTGCTGACCTTTGTGATCTGGCAACCCGGCGAAGACAGTGAATATACCCATGTAGCCAGAGTCATGCCCGGCGAGCTGGATTTGGGCTCGTTATCCCGAACCGATGAAATTGTCGATGCAGTTGCGAATAATCTGATGACTTTGCAGGATGCAACGGCACGATTAAATGAAATTGCTGCAATGCCTAATCCGTATTCGCGTAAAGCGACATTTCTAGCATACGGTGCTGCCGGTGGCGCTTTTGCCATGCTGATGCATGCAAGTTGGACTGATGTAGCTTATGCCACCGCGTTGAGCTTGCTGGTGTATCTGTTTGTGTTGTGGGCGGAGAAAAGCCGGCGTGTGACCAATATGCTGGAACCGCTGGTGGCTCTGGTGTCGGCGCTGGCTGCAACCGCGATAGCCGCATATTTTGATCCCTCCATCAATGTTCCCATTGTTGTCCTGTCGGCCATCATTGTGTTTATACCGGGTTTGGCGCTGACGCTTGGATTGGCAGAGCTTGCGGCCCGGCATTTGGTGTCGGGTACTGCCCGCATCATGGATGCAGTGATGTTATTGTTTAAACTGTATTTTGGCGCTTTTTTAGGTATGGCATTGGGCGCCAAACTGTTCGGCGATGTGCCTTTTCAACCAGGGCTCGCCGTACCGGCCTGGACCAGCTGGCTGGCGGTAGCCGCACTTTGCGGATCATTGGTGATTGTATTTCGCGCGCGCAAAAAGCATGCATTCTGGGGGCTGTTATCGGGTTTTATTGCCTATGCGGCCAGTCAGCTCGGCGGTCTGTATCTCGGGCTGGCGTTGGGGGCATTTGTCGGCGCTTTTGCTGTTGGCATCTATGGCAATCTGTTTACCCGCTTTATGGATGCGCCAGCCAGTATCGTCTCATTACAAGGCATGATCGTATTGGTGCCGGGTAGTAAGACCTATATCGGTCTGAACGCTTTTATTTCCGGCGAGCAGATCGTCTCTACCGACCATATAGGCCAACAAACATTTTTGATTTTCATGTCTTTAGTTGCAGGTTTTATTTTTGCAAACGTGGCCTTGCCGCCGAAGAAAAGTTTGTAGGCGAGTTGGATCAGGTTTTGGTAGACTTTCTGATTTAGTGCAGCCGTTCTGACCAACCGGACACAATTTTGTCAAATCGGCCATCTGCTTTGATGGCTTGCAGACTGCGGCGCAATGGCGCCACGACCGCTTCTGGAGTTTTCAGGCTGCAGGCTAGGTGAAAATCCAGCGGCAAATCAGGTAACACCAGCAGCTTGTGAAATTCAGCCGGTGCCAGGCCCGATTCGATCGCGCGATACTTCAGAATGGTGTCATTAATGATGACAAGATCGATGCCCTGACGTCGGTTGGCCAGTACATTCAACATGCTCGAGACATTCTCCAGCACGTACAGATTTTTCCCTTCTTCAAACCCATGCTGCAATAAATAGTGATGCGTAACATCGTCACGAGTTACCGCAATGACGTAGCTTTTAGCCTGCTCCAGTGAATGCAGCTCGATATCCTTGCGACTTGCCAAACCGTAAATTGCGGTGGTGTTATAAGACAGTTCTCCAATCCACTGAAACAGCGCCTGCCGTTCTTTGCTTTTAGAAATAGAGTAAATACAGGTGTTGGGGTCACGCAAAGCCAATTGGTACGCACGGCTCCAGGACTGAAATTCAATCTGATAGGAAATTCCGGCATCCTGAAATGTTTGTCGCACGACGTCCGTTGCAAAACCCGTCGCAGCGCCAGCTGTATCAATCTGAAAAGGCGGCAGATGTTCTGTGAATACCCGGACTTCTGCGCCAGACACCGGAGCCAGCGTCAGTAACAAAGTAATATTGCTGCAGATTCGTATTTTACGCACGCGGCTGCTACACCTTTGAAGTTCCGGGATCCTAACTTTAAACAGCTGATGCAGGTCAGGCAAGCATTGGCTGGAAAATGTTCGTCTGATTGGTCAGTGCGGGCCAATGACAGTGTTTTTTGTCGAATGAACGATCTCAATGATTAATTCTGTAATTAAAAATGTACAAAATTAATCGTATTGCATTGGTTGTTGTAGCTGCCAGATTTATTGACTTTTATCATTGACATTGATTCATGCGCTTTTTAATATGTCGGCAATTTGTAATTATTAAAATACGGAATGTACAATAAAATGTACGAATGGGGTTCGGGGCGGTTCAGCCGATTAAACTCGAACTTCCACTGAATAAAGGAGCGAACACGATGAGCAAAATAGTTGACGATCTACGTATTCTGGCGGAGAAACCGTTGAGTCCGCCGCTGGTGCTGAAAAAAGCACTGCCATTATCAGAACAAGGGGCATTGTTTGTGCAGCAATCGCGCCGGGAGATTGCCGATATTGTGCACGGTCGGGATAAACGCTTGTTAGTGATCACCGGTCCTTGTTCGATCCATGATCCGGTTGCGGCTATTGATTACGCCGAGAGACTGAAGGCGTTGCAGTTGCAATACGCCGACAGTCTGTACATCGTGATGCGGGTCTATTTTGAAAAACCACGGACGACTGTGGGCTGGAAAGGTTATATCAATGACCCGCATTTAAATGATTCATTTGATCTGGAAACCGGGCTAACCCGCGGCCGTGAGTTATTGCTGAAGTTGGTCGATATGCAGCTGCCAACAGCAACCGAGGCATTGGATCCGATCAGCCCGCAATACCTGTCGGATTTAGTTTCCTGGGCCGCAATTGGCGCCCGGACTGTGGAAAGTCAAACTCACCGTGAAATGGCCAGTGGACTTTCGATGCCTGTCGGTTTCAAAAATGGTACAGATGGTAATTTGAATATCGCCTTAAACGCGCTGCAGTCTGCGGCCAGTCCGCACAGTTTTATCGGTATCAATCAGCGCGGCGAGGTAGCATTGGTACAAACCGCTGGTAACCCGGATGGACATATCATTCTGCGTGGCGGCAGTAAACCAAATTATGATGCGGACAGCATCAATGCGGCAGTGGCTGTGCTGGACAAGCATCAGTTGCCGCGTGGCATTGTGGTGGACTGCAGTCACGGCAATTCAAACAAAGACCATAACCGCCAGCCACTGGTCGCTGAAGCTGTGGTGGCGCAGCGGGTGATGGGGAACGACGCCATTATTGGTCTGATGCTGGAAAGTAACATTTGTGGTGGTAAGCAGAATATCGAAAATGGCAAAGCAGAGCTGTATGGTGTGTCTGTCACTGATGCCTGTATCGACTGGGCTACAACCGCACAACTTTTAGCGGGTCTGCATCATCAAATGTTAGGTGTTTGTCAGGCTGCCTGAGGATACTCATGACCATTTCAACTTCAGCCCAAGCTGCTTCAGCGGCCGAACTGGCGCCGCTGCGGCAACAAATTGATGCGATTGACACACAGCTGGTGCAGCTTTTGGCAGGTCGGGCCAAAGTCACAGCGCAAGTCGGTCAGGTCAAGCAACAATATGCCTTACCTCTGTATGTGCCGGAGCGGGAAAAAGCGCTGCTGGAAGCGCGTCGTGCGCAGGCCGAAACGTTAGGGGTATCTCCCGAACTGGTGGAAGATGTGCTGCGCCGGGTGATGCGCGAGTCCTATTCCACGCAGGAAACTGGCTTTGTCTGCTGTCGCGAAGGCGGTGGCAAGGTCGTTGTTGTCGGTGGTCGCGGTGCACTGGGTCAACGCTTTGTCAGCTTGTTTCAGCGTTCTGGTTTTACGGTGTCTGTGCTGGAACAGACAGATTGGCCGCAAGCGGCACAGATTTGCGCCGACGCCACGCTGGTTTTACTGGCGGTGCCAATCGCGGTAACGGATCAAGTCATTGCAATGCTGCCACAGCTACCAGCGGACTGTGTTCTGGCAGATATTACCAGTATCAAAGCTGCGCCGCTGCAGGCTATGTTGCAGCAGCATTCAGGCCCTGTGCTTGGCTTGCATCCAATGTTTGGTCCGGATATCAGTAATATCGTTAAACAAGTGGTAGTGGTGTGTCATGGCCGCGCCGCCGAGCAATATCAATGGTTGTTACAACAGTTTAGGGTTTGGGGCGCGGTACTCACTGAGAAAGATGCCCGGCAACATGATGAACTGATGCAGTTAATTCAGGCGATGCGCCACTTTAGTTCGCTGGTTTATGGTGTGCATCTGGCAGAAGAACATGCTGATTTGCCGCAACTATTGGAACTGAGTTCGCCAATTTACCG
>JAIXSW010000345.1 GCA_027484495.1 Gammaproteobacteria bacterium | reverse complement strand
CCGGTTTTCAGCGGCTTGCCGGGGTAATCCAGCAAACGGCCGTTTTCGATAAACAGCGTCAAATGGTGTTTACCATCAATGCCTTCGACCCAACCAAAGCGGTCGCCACGGTGGGTGAAGGTATAAGGACGGCTTGGTTGAAACTTCACACCAACACGCGCTTCCACTTCCTGCTTAAAGGTTTCGACGCCGATGCGGTCGATGGTGTATTTGGTTTTGGCATTTTTGCGGTTAACCCGGTCACCATAATCGCGTTGCACTGTGACCACGTGTTCGGCCACTTTCAGCACATGTTCGAGGCCGATAAAGCCAAAATCTTCAGCGCGGCGCGGGTAGGTGCCTTTGTCGCCGTGCGTCATGGCGAGACCACCACCCACCAGTACGTTAAAGCCGACCAGCTGACCATTTTCGGCAATGGCGACGAAGTTTAAGTCGTTGGCATGCACGTCAATATCGTTATGCGGCGGGATCACCACGGTAGTTTTGAACTTGCGCGGCAAATAGGTATCGCCTAAAACCGGTTCGGTTTCGGTTGTTTCGACCTTTTCTTCATCCAGCCAAATCTCAGCGTAAGCGCGGGTTTTCGGCAGCAAATGCTCAGAAATTTTCACAGCCCATTCATAGGCTTGCTGGTGCAGCACTGATTCGACCGGATTCGAAGTACAAAGTACGTTGCGGTTCACGTCACCTGCAGTGGCAATCGAATCTATACCAATGCTGTTCAGCATTTGATGCATTGGCTTAATGTCTGGCTTAAACACACCGTGGAACTGGAACGTCTGCCGCGTTGTTAAGCGGATACTGCCGTACAGGGTTTTTTCGCTGGCGAATTTGTCGATAGCCAACCACTGCTCCGGCTTAATGATGCCGCCAGGCATCCGCGCCCGCAGCATCACGTTGTGCAGCGGTTCCAGTTTTTGTTCAGCACGTTCTGCGCGTAAATCGCGGTCATCTTGCTGATACATGCCGTGAAAACGCACCATTAAGTAGTTATCACCGGTGAAACCACCGGTAATTTCATCTTTTAAGTCTGTGGTGATAGTGCCGCGTAAATGATGGCTTTCGGCTTTTAATCGCTCGTTATCAGACAGCGCGCCCTGCACCTGTAGTTCAGGGTTAATTGGATATTGGCTCATTAATACACATCCTTCTGATAACGTTTGGTTTCACGCAGTTGTTCGAAATAGTCTGCCGCCGCATCAGCGCTCAGGCCGCCATGTTCAGCCGCAATATCCAGCAGCGCTTGATGGACATCTTTGGCCATCCGGTTGCCGTCACCACAAATATACAGGTGTGCGCCTTGCTGCAGCCAAGACCAAACTTCTTCGCCTTTGGCTTTGAGTTTATCCTGCACATAGACTTTCTGCGCCTGATCACGGCTAAAGGCCACGTCCAGCTTGCTCAACACGCCGCGTTTTAAATAGTCCTGCAATTCCACCTGATAGAGGAAATCACGGGTGAAGTGCGGGTTACCAAAGAATAACCAGTTCTGACCGGTCGCGCCGGCATTATCCCGTTCCTGTAAAAAGGCGCGGAACGGCGCAATGCCAGTACCAGGGCCAATCATAATGACCGGCGTGTCGTGATCCGGCAGACGGAAGTTGTCATTGTGCTCGACAAAGACCCGCAGCTTGCCGCCTTCTTCCAGCCGTTCGGCCAAAAAGCCCGAAGCGCCGCCTAAATGGGTCTGACCAAAAGCGTCAAACCGCACCACACCAACAGTTAAATGCACTTCTTCGCCGACTTCAGCCTGACTGGAAGCAATCGAATACAACCGTGGCTGCACTTTACGCAGGCAATCCACTAAAGCTTGGGCAGTTAATACCGCTGGATGCTGCAGGATCACGTCGGCGGTCTGGCGCTCGGCCAGAAACGCGCGCAATGCCGTTTTATCGCTCGCCAGTTGCTGCAGTTCGCTGTTCGCGGTCGCTGCGGCATATTTCTCGACAAAAGACGGGTAGGACTGCGTCAGTTCTAATTCACGTTGCAGTGCATCCTGTAGCCTCAACGTCTGACCGCCAAAACTGACTTCGGCATCTGCCGCGGTGCCGGTCGCTTGCAGCACGGCATCAACCAGCGCCGGGTCGTTATCAAAAAACACGCCCAACGCGTCGCCTGGCTGATAGGTCAGGCCGGTATCGGCTAAGGAAATCTCAATGTGACGCACGTCTTTGGTTGAATTGCGCGCGGTGATTTTTTGATTCAGCGCCAGTTCGGCCAACGCCGGATGCTGTTTGTCATAAGGACTGTGGCTGCCGGCCGTTGCGGTGCTGCCAGGCCAGGCAATCACTTGCGCGCTGCCAGCGCCGGAGGCTTTTAACAGCGGGCTGAATACTGCTAACGCACCTTGCTGCCAGGTCGCTGCGGCTTCGGCGTAATCGACATCCAGATCGGCACGGGCAAACAGGCGCTTTGCGCCAAGCGCTTCGAGCTGCTCATCAAAATCCTGCGCTGTTTTACAGAAAAACTCATAGCTGGTGTCGCCAAGGCCCAGCACTGCGTATTGCAGATCCGGCAGTTTTGGCGCTTTTTTACCAAACAGGAATTTATGGAAACTGACCGCAGATTCCGGCGGTTCGCCTTCGCCGTAAGTCGAGGTGACGATGATCAGGAATTTTTCCTTCACCAGGCCATTGGTTTTGTAGGACGCAATGTCCTGCAATTGCACTGCGACACCCTGTGCTTCCGCGGCTGCTTTGATTTTGCTGGCAACGCCTTTGGCATTGCCGGTTTGCGATGCATACAAAATGGTCAGCACTGCAGCCTGTTGCGGTGCTGCAGAAGCACCGGCTACCGCGGTGCCGGAGGCGAGCTGGGCAGCTGCCGCCAGATAACCACTGACCCAGGCTTGCTGAATTGGATTGAGCTGGCCGACTAGTTTCTGTAAATCCTGAACTTGCTGCGCACTAAGCGGGCTGGCTGGTGCGATCAGTGAAGTAAACGGCATAACGACACCTGTACTATCAAAATTGTCGTTATTTTATCCATATAGACGGCTAAACAATAAAGAATTGATCTGCACCACTTATTCTATTTGGTTATATACCAATACTGTCTGGCGATAGTGAGAATTTAGCTAAATATTGGTGAAAAATACCACCCGATGCCTACCTCCACTGCAGCAGCAAATAACATTAGTCATTTAAATCAATAGCATAATGTTTGGCACAGCCTTTGCGATGTCCAAGTATCTGTCACAGTCAGCATAGGTTCAGCCGGACCAGTCCTGACGTCATCACACACAATGAAGAAGGAATGGACTTATGAAACTGTTAATTGCAGCCACTTTATTCAGCTCGATTGCAATGGCCCACGAAACTGAGCAGAACTGCTCACTGGAACTACACGACGATTTATTAGTGCAACGTGCCGATGTGCAGCTGCTGCGTAGTGACAATCCGCTGTGGCGCATCAGCGATCAGGGTCAACTCTGGATCAACAATAAATCAGTCGATACCGATGCATCCACCGCCGTGTTATTACAGCAATATCAGGCCGGCCTGCGCGACAATGCGGAACAAACGGTGACGCTGGTTGCCGACGCCGTGTCGATGGCTTCCGAAGCGCTGACCCGCGTGATGGCACAATTTGAAGTCGACAACGGTGAAGCACAAGCCAATATCGACCGGGCGCTCGACAAAATGCGCACCAACCTTGACCAGATTTTACTGCGCAGCGACAACAGTATCCGCATCAACGGCAGCAAACTGGCGGGCATCGACAACGGCTTTGACGACGAAATGTCCAAAGCCATTGAAGAATCAGTCGCCGAAATCACCGGCAATGCGCTGATGCTGGTTGGGAAAGCGATGAGCAGCGGTGAAGGTAATTTTGAGCAGCGGATGGAAGCATTCGGCCAGAAAATGGAAAAATTTGGCGACGAGCTGGAAGCGGATATGAATGTGCGCGGCGACCAACTGGAAGCGCGTGGCCAGCAAATCTGCAGCTCGCTGCAACAGTTAGACGGTCTGGAAGCGCAAATTCAGGCTAAAGTACCGGCGATGCAGCAGTTTGATTTAATTCAGGTTTCAACCAAAGAAAACCACGTTGATACCGCGAAAACGAACAGCGCTGAGTAAAGTTTATTTCCCGACGAGAGTTTGCTGAATACTCTCAACACCCGTTGCCCCGCCCAAAGCGGGGCTTTTTTATGCACAGGATGGACGGTATACCGACAATCCGGGCGCTTAAGGCAACAGCCAGCGCGCACTGGGCAGTGCCGCAGTCAGTTGCTGCCGGACAAGTTCATATTCGGCATAAGGAATCAAGAATTTACGGGTCTGCGCTGCCGTTGCAGCAGGTTCTGGATCAGCCTCAATCGTCAGATACACATAGGCCCGCTGCTGATCAATGACCCCCATTTCCACTTGTGAAATCGCCTGGCGTGGCCAACTTTCACCGGCAATTCTCAGTAAATCACCGTCCAACTGCAGTTGTGATTGCAAAGAGGTGATTTCCACGGCCAGCACTGCAGCACCTTGCTTGCGATGGCGCTGGATCAGCCATATCACGATCAACCAGGCGACAATCACCGCCCCCAGCGCAAGCCAGTCTTGTTGTAACCAACGCTGATAGCCGCTGATGGCAAAAGCCAGTGTCGCCAGCAATAGCAGCAGCCATTTATTCATCGTCAATCCGGGAGAAGTGTTACTCATCAATTTACAACCTTAAGCGTCAATGTGAAACCGGCGTATATTCCCGTGAACAGTTACCTGATGCAACTGCCAATTATTGATGAAGTCTGCGCTGCATGTCCGATTTTGTCTGTGCAGTAACCCTTGCCAAGCGGATCGCCGCCTGTTAAAACAGCGCAACTTCTGCGGAGAACAACCATGATTCAGCGTATTTTACCGGGAACCCGTTATTCCGAAGCCGTGATCGCCGGCGGTTTTATTTTTTGTGCCGGCATGGTGCCAAATGACACCAGCCTGGATATTCAGGGCCAGACTGCCGATGTATTGGCGCAAATTGATGCCTTACTGGCGGACTGCGGTGCCAGCAAAGCGGATATCGTCGACGCCACTATTTACCTGGCCGACATGGCGGATTACACCGGCATGAATCAGGCATGGGATAGCTGGGTTGCTATCGGTCAGGCGCCGGCCCGCGCTACAGTCGAAGCGCGTTTGGCAGATCCGGCCTGGAAAATCGAGATCAAAGTCACCGCATTTCGCGGTTAAACCAAACTGCGCTTAGGGCTGACCAGCGGCAGAGGTCGAAGCATTCTTTGCTTCTGCAGACTGCAACTGGCTTGCCAGCGCTTTGAATTTCTCACTCTGGCCAAACTTTTCCGCAAATTGCGCCGCCGTCATCTGGCTTTTGTCGGTGATGGCGTCTGTTGCTTTTGCGGTATTCTGCTGATCGCAATCAATGGCATATAACTGCCTGGCAATGCCCCACTCGGCTTTGATCATCGCACCCATTAAGGCCGTATGCCCTCTTTTATCGCGAATACAGGCATCGGCGCCGGCCTTCAGCAATAAGTCCACCGCAGCAGCCTGGCCCTGATAAGCCGCGATCATCAGCGCGGTATAACTGCCTTCATTGGCCGTGTCGACCGGAAAGCCGGCTTGTAAGAACTCTTTTAATACCGCCGTTTCACCGCTTCGCGCGGCAGCAAAAAAATAGCGGCTTAATTCGGCCAGCGTGGCTTCCTGCTGCGAGGTCACGCGCTGTTCTGCGGCCTTTGCTGGTGCCATCTGCGCTGAAGGCTGTAACGGATCAGCTGCTACATCAGCGAACATCAACACGAGTAATGCTGCGACCAGCTGTCGATTTGTTTTCATCTGAAATCTCCCGGAGCTGTTCTAACCAAAAAATGCCTGCGAAGCCCAACCCTAATTGCAGGAAGGAGCCAAAGGGCCCCGCAGGACTTAAACACTCAGAAGATCCCGCCATTCCTGCCTGTGACGGGACCGGACCACCGGCTTACAGCGTTGCCGCCACCGCTTTCACAGTCTTGATATCGCCTTTAACCGCTTTGGTCAGCGCAGTGCCGTAATTCACATCGGCCTTGTAAAAATGCGCCAACATTTTGTGTTTGGTGCTGCTGTCACGGACCGCGCCCAAATCACCGGCCAGATTGCGCACCAGGTTCTGCTGCGCGGTTTTGTCCAGCTGACGGTAGAACTCGCCGGCCTGACTAAAATTGTCAGTCTTGGCGATGATCTGCTGCTGCACAGTGCCCGACAGCGGCGTGGCCACGGCGCGGGCAGCTGCCAATGCTGGTTTTGGCTCGATACTGGTCGGCTCGTAGTTCACATTCGATTTGGTGTTGCCATAGTTCATCGCACCATCCTGATTGTTGCTGTTAACAGCAACCAGCGGCCGGTTAATCGGCAACTGCTGATGGTTGGCACCGAGGCGATACATTTGCGTGTCGCTGTAACTGAATACCCGGCCCTGCAACAGACGGTCTTCTGACGGCTCAATGCCGGGCACCAGATTGGCTGGCGCAAAGGCGGCCTGCTCCGTTTCCTGGAAGAAGTTATCTGGCATCCGGTTCAGCGTCATAGTGCCGACTTTGGTCTCTGCCACACCGGGCCAGACTTTGGTCGCGTCCAGCGGGTTAAAACTGAAGTCGTCCAACTGTTCAGGTTTCAGCGTTTGCACGTACAGGTCCCATTTTGGGAAATTGCCAGCGTTGATTTCTTTGTATAAATCACGCGTCAGGTGGTTAAAGTCCATGCTTTGCACTTTGGCGACCTGATCTGCATTCAGACTCTTGATGCCCTGTTGTGATTTCCACTGGAACTTCACATAAGTGGTTTCGCCTTTGGCATTGATGAATTTAAAGGCGTGGACACCAAAACCATCCATTTCACGGTAGCTGGCCGGCGTGCCGAGGTCTGAATACACCTGCGTCAGCATGTGAGTCGAGGCCGGGTCTTGCGACATAAAATCAAAGACGCGGTTCGGATCCTGCAGATTGTCAACCGGTGACGGTTTCAGCGAGTGCACCATATCCGGGAACTTGATCGCATCGCGGATAAAAAATACCGGCAGGTTATTGCCGACTAAATCCCAGTTGCCCTGATCGGTATAAAACTTGGTGGCAAAACCACGCGGGTCGCGCAGCGTTTCCGGGCTGTGGTTACCGTGGATCACGGTCGAAAACCGCACAAATACCGGCGTCTTTTTCCCGGTCTCGGCAAACAGACTGGCGATAGTTAAATCCGGGATCGCCTGGCTGACAACAAATTCGCCATGCGCGCCGGTGCCACGGGCATGCACGACACGTTCAGGGATCCGCTCCCGGGCAAAGCGTTGTAATTTCTGGATTAAATGCACGTCTTGCAGCAAGGTGCTGCCGTTTGGACCTGCCGTGATGGAATTCTGGTTATCACCGACCGGTGCGCCATTGTCTTTGGTCAGAGTTTGCGCCTGGAGGGCGAAACTAGCACTTACCTGAGTGAGTATCGCTAACGCGACTAACGTTTTTTTGTACATGTTGTTGTCCTCTGTCTGAGTCAGCTCTTTCCTGCCTGATCAGCTTAGGGTCATTACATAAATTTAAAAAACGATATAAATAAATATATGCAATCGCTAAAAACGATTAATTGGTAAGTTCGGACTTAGACACTGGCGGGAAAAAATGCAGCAATATGTCATCCAGCAAAGGTTGCCAGTTGTGCCAGTTATGGCCAAAACGGACTTCCTGGTAGGCCACCGCATAGCCTTTTTGCTGCAAAGCCTGATGGAACTTGCGGCCGGCGCCGAGATTGTCGTTGAGGGTACCAAAGGACAACGACATCTTTAATGGTAACAGTGGCTGTTGTTGATAGAGCTTAGTCAGTACCGCCAGATGGTCTTTATTGCCGGGCGATTGCATAGCCAGATTGCCAAACTGATTGGGCAGCAACAGGCCAAAACAGGCGGCATTAATAGCGCCAAAGGACAAACCCAGGATCACCCGGTCTGTTCGTGCAGTCGATGGTTGATATTGTGTTTGTATGGCGGGCAGCAACGTATCGCGGAAAAACGCCGCATACTGCTGGTTACACATAAATTGTTGATGACGCCGGTTGACGGTTAAATCCGCCGGATCCCGCGCATCCACCAGTACCAGCAACAAGGGCCGGATCTTGCCTTCATTTCGCAGTTGCCGGATCAGCTCAGGCAGCTGGCCCGGATCGGCATACCAGGCACCGTCAGTGACATACAACACCGGGTCGCCCGGCTGGTAATCCGGACTCGGCACTGCCTGATATTGCAGGTCGTATTGCAGTTGCGGGCTGTGGATCCGCTGCCAGTCAGCAGTGGCAGCAAGGCCTGGCGCAGACCAGCCTGCCAGCAGACCCGACACCAGCCCCAAAGCCAGCGCCACAGCTCCCCGGATCGGGTCAGATTTTACAGGCACCGCCGGCACAATCGTCTTCGTCCGGTAACGCTTCTGCCGCAGCGGCAGCTGCGTCTGCTGCGGCCAGTTTGGCCGCGTTGTTTTCTGCGGCGGCGTCAAAATCCAGATGGTCTAAATCCAGGTCAAAATCGTCCACGATGGCTCCTTATTCAGTTTTATCAGTGGCTTGAGCAGCCAGCAGTTGTTGGACCTGCAGTTCCAGCGCTTCGAGTTTTTCGCGGGTGCGCAATAACACCTGGCGCTGCACGTCAAATTCTTCCCGTGAGACAAAATCCAGCGAGCTCAGTTTGGCCTGCAGTACGGCTTTGACTTTGCTTTCGACATCGTCGGCCACTTCACGGAATTTTGGCGGAATGGACGCACCGATCTGGCGCGCAATGTCTTCAATTTTCTTCGGATCCAGCATGTCAGACTCCCTGAACTGAGGTCGTGATTGATGCCTCAGTGTAAGGGCTGTACATGGCGCTGGCGACTGTTTTTTCAAGGCTGACCCGCTGAATTAAAATGCCGGATCTTCTGATGCTGTCTGCTTTGGGCTACACTAGCGCCCTCTTATGCGACAAGGTGCGCGACCAGCTGCGCGACCACCAAAGCGCCATCTGCCTGCTGCGAGCGGCGCCTGACCGGACCACCCGGCTTTTTGTGACTGAAAACTCTGATGAAACTGAATACGCAACAAAATGACGCGGTGAAATATATCGCCGGACCTTGTCTGGTGCTGGCTGGCGCCGGCTCGGGGAAGACCCGGGTGATCACTAATAAAATTGCTTATCTGATTGAAGAGTGCGAGATGCCGGCGCGGCATATCGCTGCGGTTACTTTTACCAACAAAGCCGCCCGCGAAATGAAAGAGCGGATTGGGCATACGCTCGACCGGACCAAATTACGCGGCCTGACCGTATCGACCTTCCACACGCTGGGCCTTGAGATCATCAAAAAAGAACACAAAGCCATTGGTTACAAAGCCAATTTCACTTTGTTCGATGATCAGGACAGCATGGCACTGCTGAAAGAACTAACGGAGAACGAACTGCTCGGCGACAAAGATTTACTGCGCGCGCTGCAAAGCAAAATCTCCAGCTGGAAGAACGATTTAATGCTGCCGCAGCAAGCGCTGGCCAGCGCAACCGATGCGCAGTCGATTAGTTTTGCCAACATTTATGCGCAATATGCCCAGCAACTGCGCGCCTACAATGCCCTCGATTTTGACGACCTGATCATGGTGCCGACTTTGTTGTTTGCGTCCAATCTCGACGTGCGGACACGCTGGCAACAGAAGATCCACTATTTACTGGTCGATGAATATCAGGACACCAACACCAGTCAGTACGAACTGGTGAAATGGCTGGTTGGCGAACGCCAGCGCTTTACCGTGGTAGGTGACGATGACCAGTCAATTTACTCCTGGCGCGGCGCCAAACCGCAGAATCTGGTGTTACTCGGTAAAGACTTCCCCAATTTGCGCGTGATTAAACTGGAGCAGAATTACCGCTCCTGCGAGCGCATACTGAAAGCCGCCAATATTCTGATCGCCAACAACCCACACGAATATGACAAAGCGCTGTTCAGTGAATTGGGTTATGGCGTACCGCTGAAAGTGTTGCCGACGCGCAACGAAGAAGACGAAGCGGAAAAAGTGGTGGCAGAAATCATTTCGCACCGCTTTTTAAACCGCAGCCAGTACCGCGACTATGCCATTTTGTATCGCGGCAACCATCAGGCCCGCGTGTTCGAAAAAGCGCTGATGACCAACCGCATTCCGTATAAAATTTCCGGTGGCACGTCGTTTTTTTCCCGCAGTGAAATCAAAGACATCATGGCTTACCTGCGTCTGTTGGTGAATCAGGATGACGACAACGCGCTGCTGCGCATTATCAACACACCCAAACGCGAAATTGGTGCAGCGACGCTGGAGAAGATCGGCAGCCTCGCCAATCAGCTGCATATCAGCTTGTTTGACGCCTGTTGTGCGCCGGAACTGTCAGACGAGCTGTCCGCGAAGAGCCTGGCTTGCGTGCGCCATTTTGCCAACTGGATAGTCGCGCTGGCCGACAACGCGGTCCGGGCTGAGCCGGCAGAAGCCGTGCGGGATTTGATCCGGCAAAGCCAGTACGAAGCTTATTTGTTTGAAACCAGTGCCAGCACGAAAGCGGCAGAAATGGCGTTGAAAAACGTCAATGAGCTGTTTCGCTGGATCACCGAGATGCTCAAAGGCGATGAAGAACACGAGCCAATGACACTGGCCGAAGTCGTCACCAAACTGACCCTGCGCGACATGATGGAGCGGCAGGAACAGCAGGACGATGCCGATCAGGTACAACTGCTGACGCTACACGCCTCCAAAGGGCTCGAGTTTCCTTATGTCTTTATGGTCGGGATGGAAGAGGGCATTTTGCCGCACCAGACCAGCATTGATGAAGACAATGTCGAAGAAGAACGCCGGCTGGCTTACGTTGGCATTACCCGTGCTCAGCGCGAACTGATATTTACCTATGCCCGCGAACGGCGGCAATATGGTGAAGTCATCAAACCAGAACCAAGCCGTTTTCTCGATGAATTACCGCAGGATGATTTGGAATGGGCGAAAGCGGCACCAATGAAAACGGAAGAACAGCGCCAGCAAACCGGTCTGGCCCATCTGGACCGTTTACGCCAGTTGCTGAAGAAAGACTGATTCTTCTTGCTGCGAAGGCTGTAACTGTCTCACCAGCTGGCCTTGCAGGTAACAACAACCGGCATTGACCAGCAGCTCACGCACCGCGTGATCGTCAATGCCGTCGGCAATGATGCGGAATTTGTAGTTTTGCGCCAGCGTGATCAGCAGATCCAACAACTGCCGTTTTTGGCTCTGGCGCAGCAGACTGCGACAAAAACTGGCTTCTAACCGAACAAAATCAAACGGATAACCGGTCAATAAACCAAGTGGCATCATATCGGCGCCAAAGTTTTCCAGCGTCAGCCGCACCCCCAATCGTTTCAGATTATGCAGATAACTCAGCGCGGTGTTATTCAGCTTCATCAGCTCAAATTCGGCAAACCCGAGGCTCAACCGATGTAGTACTTGCGTTCGGGCAGCCAACAACTTCTGCAAACGGTCAAACTGCACCGGATGGGTCAGATGCTGCACACACAAGGGTAGACAAATCACTGCGGGTTGCGGCTGACTGCAGAGTAAATCCAGAATTTGCTGTAATAGTTGCAGTTCAATTTGAGCCAGAACGCCTGCCTGCGCGGCTTGCTGGCAGAAATCCTGCTGCAATCCTAGCTTAGGGTGCTGCCATTGCATCCGGGCGGCATAACCCAGCGTATGATGTTTTTCACTGCAAATGATTGGGTCGTAGGCGACAGAAAACTGCTGTTCGTTGACAGCCTGGTGTAACGCCTGTTCCAGTGACAACTCTTGGAGTAATTGCTGGCGCATCGATTCGGTAAAAATCACAAAACGATTCCGGCCTAAAGATTTCGCCTGATACATTGCTGCATCAGCATCCCGTAGCATGCCGTCGGCATTAGTGTAACTGGCATCATAATGCGCAATACCGATCGAAGCGCCGGAATACAGGCTTTGGCCCTGCAATACCATCGGCTGGCGCACCGCTTCGATGATGCGATCAGCAACATCTTCTGCATCGGCTTCTTGCTGTAACTGTGTCAGCAACACGACAAATTCATCGCCGCCCAGGCGGGCGACCAAATCATGTTCGCGTACGGTCAGTAATAACCGTTTGCTGATCTCAATCAGGAAGGCGTCACCGGCATGGTGGCCCATGGTGTCATTAATCAGCTTAAACCGATCTAAATCGATGAAAAGTAGCGCAAATTTCAGATTTGTTTCGCGATTACGCAGTGCAAACTTTTGCTTTAACTGCAGCATAAACATCTGCCGGTTGGCGAGACCGGTTAAGGCATCATGATTGGCTTCGTGGAATAACTTTTCTTCAGCTTTTTTCCGTTCTTCCACCTGCAGACGCAAAAACAAATTGGTCTGCCGCAGTTCACGGGTGCGTTCAAAGATCTTGCGTTCCAGATCTTCCTGATGCAGTTTTTGCTGTTCTATGTTCAGGCGGCGCTGAATAGCCACAGCGATATGTTGCGATACAAAACGCAGGATATTCAGTTCGTTATCACCATAGATGTAATCCTGGAAATAGGACTGCACGGCAATCACACCTAAAGCCTGTTGCTCAATCAGCAAGGGAGCACCCAACCAGCTGGTGGAGTGCGGCAGGGGACTGCCTGCATTATCTTGCACTAAACGAATCACTTCGCCTTGCGCCACTAACAGATCTGATAGTTCTTTGTTGATCAGCCGGGCTTCGCCCACCCGCAACACATATTCAGTGAAGCCTTTGCGTAGCGGTCGTTCCGTCGCCGGCGGACAATATTGATCCACAAAGAAGGGGAAACTCAGTGATTTACCACTTTCATCCAGCAACGCAATGTAGCAATTGTCTGCAGGCATCAGGCCACTGAGGATCTGGTGCACTTGCCGGTAAAAAGCCGTCATATCCGGCTCAGTCGCCGTCAGTTCGGAGATTTTATACAACGCTGCCTGCAGCTTTTCCGCATTGCTGCGTTCACGGATCTCGCGTTGCAACGACAAATTAGTATTTTGTAACTGGCGGGTGCGCTCACGTACCGTTTGCTCCAGCAACTCGCGGCTTTTCACCCGATCGATGGCTGTCACAGTATGCATCGCAATTTCTGTCAGTAAATCAACGTCATGTTGTTCATAAAGCCTGCCCTCTTCATAGAGTTGCACGGCCATCACGCCGATCACTAAATGACCCCGGCGCAATGGCACGCCCAACCAGTGGTGGCTGGGCGTGCCCTGAGATTCGATATCGCCGGCCGCAATCAACTGGCGGAATTTATCAGCGTCACATAGCAGCGGCTGACCGGTCCGACAAACATAGCCGGTCATGCCTTTGGCAAAGTCGGCAGGATCCAGCTGGCTGGCATCCAGCGAATCCATCTCATCGGCGTAATATTCCACCTGAAACCGGCCGCTGGGCGGGTCTATTAACACAACAAAGAAATTATCTGCGGCAAGATATTGATTTACAAGACTATGTATTTTTGGATAGAACTGAGCCATATCGGTCAGGGTGCTGGCCAGCTCAGACAAATTCAGCAATGCCTGCTGTACCGCATAGGCAAGCTGGTATTTCTTTAACAGCGATGTCAGGCGACGAATTTGGCCGGAATGCTGCCGGTTCGATGCGCGTGGAGTTAATTCCTTCAACGGACGCTCTTTTTTTCGTTATTGATCCGGTAGGCGGATCTTTATACAGAACCGGCCCTATTATGCACAAAGATTAAACAGAGGAAAGAGCGCACTGATAATTTCCTGCTGGATTCTTAGACGTTTTTGTTATTGTTGAAGACATGTTTGCAATAACCAGCACTTGCGTAAATATAATGCAAACGGCAGAGCGGATCTGGCAGGGCAGTTCAGCCTGAACAGGCCAGAACGCAGACGAAAAAAAACCGCCTACCGGCGGTTTTTTTATGACGGATGGGTTACAGGCCTTCCGTCATGAATTTGATTGCATTGAGAATATCATCGTCTGAACAGTCACCACAGGTACCGCGTGGTGGCATTGAACGGATCCCTTCAATTGCATGCTTGTGCAAAGTTTCCAAGCCTTGCGCCAAACGTGGTTTCCAGGCTGCCGCATCACCTTTTTTCGGAGCGTCTAACGCGCCGGTGGCATGACAGGCAAAACAAGCGCCCTGATAAACTTGCTCACCAGTGCGTGGACCTGTTGGTTTTGCCGCTACCGGCTCTGAACCTGCCAGATACACCTGGCCAACTGGGGCAATGCGCGCTTTTAACTCTTCCAGGTTTTTGTCTTCCGCTGGTGTTTGCGCCAGTACGGCAAAACTCAGCATGGCCACAGCAACAGTGATTTTTTTCATTGATCGGGGTCCCCGGGGATTAAATGCCTTACAAATTTCAGGGCATTATAGCGTTGCGCTGGCAGAATGTGAAAGCCCTGCGACCGAACATCTGTCGCATCAGTGTGATCTGTAACAAAAAACCGGATCAAGAGACGGATCTTTGCGGATCCTTAATCGAACGCAGCGAAAACCGACTATCAAATCAAGCAAATTATTTTTGTTTTTTCTGCTTTGCATTCGCTCTGGTTGTGGTAGTCTGTTTTCCCGTTGCCTGCTTTGTGTCTCAAATTTTGACACTAATACGTACCCAGTCAGCGCGGTGGAAAAATCTGTTTTCCACAATCAGGAAGTAAAGAATAATAACAAGGGTCCGGTTGTCTCCCCCTTAGTTTTTTCTTAAAAAACATCAATTTAATTTCACGCTGTCGATTTTTATCGATGGTGCACATTCGCTTGCCAAAAAAATTTTCACAGACTTACTCACAAGATATCCACAAGAGCCTATTGGTGTTTTGACTGGTTGTCTGGCAACGCTTATGGCATTCTTGGCAAAATTTTCCCGGAGTCCCTGCTATGCCGCAGATCCCTGTTGATCCCCTGATCCTGGTCGATGGTTCTTCTTACCTGTTTCGCGCTTACCATTCGCCTCCACATCTGACTAATTCCCGCGGCGAGGCCACCGGCGCCATTTATGGTGTCGTCAACATGTTGAAAAGTTTGCTGCGCCAATACAACCCAACACAAATGGTGGTGGTGTTTGATGCCAAAGGCCCAACCTTTCGCAATGAGATGTATGCCGATTACAAAGCACACCGGCCGCCGATGCCGGATGATCTGCGCAGCCAGATAGAACCCCTGCACCAGATCATCCGGGCTATGGGTTTGCCTCTTTTGTGTATTTCTGGCGTGGAAGCCGATGACGTGATTGGCACGCTGGCTGCGACGGCCAGCGCACAGGGCCGGCATGTGTTGATTTCCACCGGCGACAAAGACATGGCACAGCTGGTCAACGCCCATGTCACGCTGATCAATACCATGACCGACACTATTTTGGATCCGGAAGGCGTCAAAGAAAAATTTGGCGTCGGACCTGAGCTCATCATCGATTTTCTCGCATTAATGGGCGACAAAGCAGACAATATTCCGGGTTTGCCAGGGGTCGGCGAAAAAACAGCACAAGCCATGTTGCAGGGCATTGGCAGCATTGCCGAGCTCTACCGCCGGCTGGATGACATCGCCGCACTTGGTTTTCGCGGCAGCAAAACTATCGCTGAAAAAATGCGTGAGCATCAGGCGCAGCTTGAACTGTCTTATCAGCTGGCGACGATCAAAATCGACGTCGATTTGCCACAGGCATTTCATGAACTACACGTAGAGCCTGCCAATCTGGCGTTATTGGCCGAGCTGTTTGCCACCTGTGAATTTAAGCGTTGGCATAGCGAAATTTTGACTCAGCAAAAACATGCCGCGGTCGAGGCACCGGCTGGTTCTGCCGAAGCAAGCAGCGACAGCAGCCTGGCCGTTGAAACCGCAGTAGCCCCTGCTTCTGCAATAGACCGCAGTCAGTACCAGACCATCCTGACCGAGACTGATTTCCGGCATTTGCTGTCCGCACTGCAACATGCGCCTTTAGTTGCGTTTGATACTGAAACCACCAGTCTTGATTATATGCAGGCCGAATTAGTCGGCATGTCATTTGCCGTCGCGCCAGGTCAGGCTTGGTATTTACCGGTCGGACATGACTATCTCGGTGCGCCGGAGCAGTTATCGCGCGATGCGGTACTGGCCACGCTGAAAACATGGCTGGAAGATCCGCAGGCTGCCAAAGTGGGCCAGAATCTGAAATATGATAAAAGCGTAATGGCTCGCTATAACATTGAGTTAAATGGCATTTTGTTCGACACCATGCTTGAATCCTATACGCTGAACAGTGTCGCCGGCCGCCACGATATGGATAGTTTATCCGAGCGTCACCTGCAACATCAGCCAATATCCTTTGAAGATATTGCCGGTAAAGGCAGTAAACAGCTGACTTTTAATCAGATTGAGCTGGAAAAAGCCGCTGAATATGCCGCCGAAGATGCCGACGTCACATTGCAGCTGCATTTAGCCATGTGGCCGTTATTACAACAGGCTGAAGGTCCGGCGAAAGTATTCCGCGACATTGAGATGCCGCTGCTCAGCGTCTTATCACGCATGGAACGCAACGGCGTTTTAATTGACGCAGCGTTACTGGGCAAACAAAGTGAATTTCTGGCCGGGCGGATCAGTGAGCTAGAGATCCAGGCACATCAGGCCGCCGGCAAAGTTTTTAACTTGTCATCGCCAAAACAATTGCAGGAAATTCTGTTTGATGAACAGAAACTGCCAGTGCTGAAGAAAACGCCGGGCGGCGTACCATCGACCGCCGAAGATGTACTGGTCGAACTGGCACAACAATATGAATTACCTCGGGTTATTATTCAGCACCGCAGTCTGATCAAACTGAAATCCACTTACACTGATAAGCTGCCGAACAGTATTAATCCGGCGACTGGACGGGTGCACACGTCATATCATCAGGCGGTGGCAGCCACTGGCCGTTTGAGCTCAACCGAGCCAAATCTGCAAAATATTCCAATCCGTACTGAAGAAGGCCGCCGCATCAGGCAGGCTTTTATCGCTCCGGCTGGCAAGAAAATCCTTGCGATCGACTATTCACAAATTGAACTGCGCATCATGGCGCATCTGTCACAGGACAAAGCCCTGCTGGATGCTTTCGCCCAAGGCCGCGATATCCACCGCGCGACTGCTGCAGAAGTATTTGGTGTAAGCCTGGATGAGGTGACCACTGAACAGCGGCGCCGCGCCAAAGCTGTGAATTTCGGTCTGATTTACGGTATGTCAGCTTTTGGTCTGGCCCAACAACTCGATATCAGCCGCGGCGAAGCACAGCACTATGTTGATACCTATTTTGCCCGATTCCCCGGTGTATTGGCTTATATGGAACGCACGCGCGAGCAGGCGCATGCACTGGGTTATGTCGAAACCCTGTTTGGCCGGCGTTTATATCTGCCGGAGATCCAAAGTAAAAACATGGGCAGACGTAAAGGCGCAGAGCGGGCGGCGATCAACGCACCAATGCAAGGTACTGCCGCCGATATTATTAAACGCGCCATGCTCAGTGTGGACGCCTATCTGCAACAGCAGGATCCGGCAGAGATCCTGATGATCATGCAAGTGCACGATGAGCTGGTGTTTGAAGTCAGTGCGGCGACGCTGGCTGATCATCAGAGCAAGCTGGTGCAATTGATGCAGGATGCTGTTCAACTGGACGTGCCATTGCTGGCTGAAGCCGGTTCTGGCGATAACTGGGATCAGGCACATTAAAAACTTGGAAAATTTCAGCACTTTGCTGAACTTTCCTGTAAGAAGCCACTCTGATTAACGGTGAACATGTCCCGTTCCTGGTACGACACCCATTTAGCCCCGGCAATTGCCGGGGCTTTTTTTACTCTGTATCACAAACTAAGCCTATCAACGAACCGTCAACCGACAACAAGAAGCAGCTCGGAACGCATGCTGGCACTGGTTACAGTCAACGCTTTGCCTGATATCAGCTAAAAGGTTGTTTTATTACGTAAATTTAGCCAAAGATGAAAAAACGACCAATAATTGTAATTTTATTACGAAATGCGCTTGCTTTTTAAACCGCCATGGGTAGAATCAAAGGCGTAGGGTACAGAGGTAAGATGTTCTATCTTTCGGTAGTTTCAGTCATTAGTGATTGATTCTACATAGAAAGTAGGCTTATTTAGCCGCCCCACTGCTTGCAGTGGGGCGTTTTTTTTTGTCTTTTTCTGAAAATTTATTAGATATTTTAGAGCAAATACTTCAAACAATGAAAAATTGCTGTATAATGGCCCCGTCTTCTTCGTAAGACACCCTGTTGATTTGAAATTTATTAAATAGCTTCTCCCCGTTTGCTATGCCGGCTGTTCTCTGAACCGCCGGTTTTTTCTTTTTTGGGGCACACGAAAAGGCAGTCAGTACCGAATCAGTCTGACGACAGCAATTGAAATCGACATTTAAAGCAGAAGCACCAACCGGGACCGGTTGATGCTGTGTAAAGAAATAATCAGCGGGATACGTCAGGTGAAGTGCTTTCCACCGGCTCATCACTGAACCAACGATCCAGCACTTGCTCCAGCTCAGTTAAACCAAATTTATTCAATGAACTGAAAGCTTCAACCGTCACATCACCCATGAAGGCCATAGAGGCGTCCCGCACTTCTAATAACGTCTTTTTCCGCGGACCCGGACTTAATTTGTCGGCCTTCGTTAATAGGATCAACACTGATAAACCGGATTGCACGGCCCAATGCACCAGCTGTTGGTCCAAATCTTTCAGCGGGTGGCGGATATCCATCAGCACTACGATGCCTTTCAGACTTTTCCGCTTAATCAGATACTCACTCAACGACTTCTGCCATTTTTCTTTGACTTCCAACGGGACTTTGGCAAAGCCATAGCCGGGCAAATCGATTAATCGTTTATTGTCGGCTAAATGAAAGGTGTTGATCAGTTGGGTCCGGCCTGGTGTTTTACTGGTCCGGGCTAAACTATTTTGCCGGGTCAGCGTATTTAGTGCACTGGACTTCCCTGCATTTGATCGTCCTGCGAACGCCACTTCAATGCCAGAATCGTCCGGCAAGGCCCGAATATCGGGGGCACTGGTCAGAAATCGTGTTTGCTGGTAGTTAAATATTGCTTTGTACACTTCATACTCCGGACTTAAATTTGGCTATAGTTTAGCGGAAATCAATAATCTGCATAAGTATTGGGATTTTCTAACTGCGGGTTTCGTGTAAAATAGGCATAAAAAATAGGGTTATTATCTTCTAAGCCTGCTGCAGTTGGGCAGGGTCACGCAGAACAGAGACAATTAAACATGAGAAAAATTGCAATTCCAGTCATGCTTTTATTAGGGTTGGCCGGCCAGGCTGCTGCGGTTGAAGGCAACGTTGAAGCAGGCAAAGCAAAATCTGCCACCTGCGCGGCTTGTCATGGACCAGATGGTAACAGCCCAACCGATATGTATCCAAAAATTGCCGGGCAACATGCCGGCTATCTGTATAAACAATTGAAAGAATTTAAACTAGGTGCTGCGACGGGTGGTAAAGAAGGTCGCAATAACGCAGTGATGGCCGGCATGGTCGCAGCTTTGTCTGATCAAGATATGAAAGATCTGGCGGCCTATTTCTCGTCTCAAACAATGAAATCAGGCACAACACCAGAAGACGTGGTAGAAGCCGGACAGAAATTGTTCCGCGCCGGTGACATGCAGCGCGGTATTCCAGCCTGTATCGCTTGCCATGGTCCACGGGGCGTTGGTCACAGCCTGGCGGGATTCCCGAAAATTTCTTTCCAGCACGCTGCGTACATCAAAACACAGCTTGAGAGTTTCCGCGCCGGTACGCGCGCGAATGACCTCAATGGCATGATGCGCGACACTGCACACAAGCTGACTGACAAAGACATTGAAGTGTTGTCAAAATACCTCGG